>DLGX01000005.1 GCA_002482925.1 Candidatus Saccharibacteria bacterium UBA7683 | reverse complement strand
CAGAAACGGCAACGCTAGTACAGCACCAATAATCTGCGACATGAAGTATAAAAGTACAACAGAAACTACTACTACAACTGGGTTAGCCCAGAATGTACGATTGCTTTTTAGCATGGGAGCTAACTTTGGCATCAGAAGAACCTGCGAATGTCCACCACTGTTATAACTGCCGCAAAAGCAAGCAATACCAACATTCCGGTACCGTGAATTTTTTCTTCCGTTTCTTTACTGAGCGGTTTCTTAAGTATGCGGTAAAGCGCCATAACGAATAACCTTCCTCCATCGAGTGCTGGAATTGGCAGTACATTCATAACTGCAAGCGAAACAGAGATCACGCCGATTAAGAACAGTACGAATACTAAGCCCTGGCGTGCAAGATCTTGTAAGACTACTACAATTCCTACTGGCCCTGTTACCGCGTCGCCCGCTTTTGAAGCATTTCCAGTGAACAAGTTAGCAAGTGCTCCGCCAAGCCCTTCAAGAGTAGCCCAGGTAAACTGCGCAGTGGTGCCGACACCCACAATGGGAGCTGACCATGTTGAACGAACTAACGTTTGATCACCAGGAGACACACCAAAGTTTCCTTTTGCTGGATCGTTTCTGAGCGTTACCTGTTTTGTCTCGGTTGTATCGTTATGCCGAAACGTTACAGTTGTTTCTTTACCAGCAAGCTTTTTTGTTTGGGCGCGAAGTTCTTCGCCTGATTTAATTTCGGTGCCACCAATATTTAAAATTCGATCACCTGCCTGAAGCCCTATTGAAGACGCCGGAGACTTTTCTTCTACAGACCCAGCAAAAACTTCTTGACGAATTATTTTGGCGTCGCTTTTAACTTGAAATTGATTGTCGATCAGTCGTGGCATCCCTATAAGTGCAACTACTGTAAAGATTACAATTGCAGCAGCCCAGTTCATAAGTACGCCAGCAGCAATAATAAAGGTTTTACGGCCAAACGAAGCAGCGCCGAAACTACCTTTTTCTGTTGCAGCGTCATGTTCACCCTTAAGTTTTACAAATCCGCCGATGGGCAACCAGTTAAGCGTATAGGTTGTGCCGTTCTTCTTAGTAAGTACTTTCGCCCTTGGTGGAAAGCCAAGACCGAATTCTTCTACTTCTACCCCGCCTTTTTTTGCTGCTATCATATGGCCGAATTCGTGCACTACTACCAGTAACACGAACAGAATGATTCCTAAAATTACTAACATTAATTTCCTCCAAATCTACGATTACGGTTTGTGTATTCTTTTAGAGCTTTGTCGAGTTCTATAGTATCAAAGTCTGGCCAATGTTTGTTGGTAAAATAAAGTTCGGCGTAAGCCATGCGCCATAACATGAAATTACTTATTCTCATTTCGCCACTCGTGCGAATCATTAAATCGATCGGTGGGACTTCTGGGTGATACAGATTCTTTGTGATGTCTTCTTCGGTCAGTTCTTCTGCGCTTTTCCCTTCTAAAACTATCTTTTTTACCGCGTCGGTAATTTCTTGATAGCCGCCGTAATTCAAGCAAAGTGCCAACGTGCCACCAGTGTTATTTTTTGAATCTTCTTCTACTTTTTTAAGCGCTTTTAAAAGCTTTGGTTCAACACGTTCTTCAGATCCAAGTACTACAACTTTTACATTATTACGCATCAGCTGATGTACTTCTTTTGTGGCAAACTTTAGCGCCAGGTTCATAAGATATGAAACCTCTTCTTGTGCGCGGCTCCAGTTCTCTGTTGAAAATACGTATGCAGATACGTACGAAACACCACGCTCAAATGCTGCCTGTGTAATTGCTTTGAGCGTATCGGAACCAGCCTTGTGACCTTCTAACGAACTAAGGCCGCGTTCTTTTGCCCACCGACGGTTCCCATCAAGAATAATGCCTAGATGCTTTGGTACAATTTCATTTTCACTACTCATGATTCCCTACTCACTGTAAACGTGACCAACTCTTCAAGCACCCGCTTCGATTCTTCATTCCAGTAGCTACTTGCTTGAATGATAGCCGTTGCCTGAGAGGCATAATCTTTAGTTTGTTGCTGTAAATAACTTTTTGCCCCGCTTTCTGACAGTACTTGCCGAACTGCAACCGCTTGATTTTCGGTTAGCTCGTTATTGCCAACACTTTCTAGCAGCAATGTCTTACCCTGCTGGTCGGTATGTTCAAGCGCATGCTGTATAAGAAGCGTATACTTTCCTTCTTGCAAGTCATCCAGGTTAGACTTACCGGTTTTAGCTGCTTCGCCAAACACGCCCAGATAATCATCGTGCAACTGAAACGCCACACCAGCTGCATCGCCAAATTCACGCACTTCCTGTAGTGTCTTTTGGTCGGTAACCCCTGCAAGTGTAAGCCCCGATTGCAGTGGAGATATATAAGTGTAGTAACTACTTTTAAGTAAGTACTTTCGCATAATATCTTGTTCGTTCACATCTTCACCTATCTGCTGAACAAGGTCATCAATCTGTCCAAAAGTGGTGCCTGCAATATTTCTATGCAGCTGTGAAAAAAGTTTCGTAATGAGTTCTGGTTTTTCAGGAAGTTCTGCAATTGCTATGTTTGCAAGATGCTGTGCAATAAGCCCTACATTTATAGCTAGCATATTGGTTGTGTGTTGGTCGTGGGCCCAGGTTGTAGATGACTGGCCGTACAGTTCGTGAATAGTTGGCTTACCCCGGCGAGTTGCTGATTTGTCCATGACATCATCAATAATCAAAAAATAGCTTTGTATAAGCTCAAACGCAACTGCAAGCCTTAAGCCTGAGGCACCAAAATGGTCACCTGCTGCGTAATCATACGAAAACGCTGCTAGTGAACCGCGAATTCGTTTGCCTGGCCTTAGGCAGTATTCCTGAAGCATAGTAAGTGCAATAAGGCTGTCTTTTGAAAGATCTAAGCCAAGTTTATCTGGGAGCGCATTAAAAAACGATTCTAGTTCTGCATTAATTTTTTCGCGATAATCTGAAATCATGAATATATGCTTAAGCCCGCTAGACTGTCATTATTTCTTGTTCTTTAGCCTTCGCAGCTGATTCAACCTTTAAATTGAATTCGTTAATAATCTCGGTAACCTGTGTTTCAGTACGTTTTACATCGTCATCTGAAAATTCTTTAGAATCTTTCAGTCGCTTAGCATCTTTAATAGCATCGTGACGAATGTTTCTGAGCGTAATTTTAGCTTCTTCAACGGTGTCGCCGAGAGATTTTACAATTTGTCTTCTAAGATCTTCGGTAAGCGGTGGCATCGGCACACGCACTACACGCCCATCGTCTGAAGGGTTCAAGCCCATGGTTTGATCATTACGAATTGCCGCAGCAATGTTTTGAAGATTAGTAGGATCAAACGGCGTTATCTGAAGCAATTGTGGCTCAGGAGCGGTAACGTTAGAAACCTGATTGAGGGGCATCATCTGTCCGTATACCTCAACCATAATGCCTTCAATAATACTCGGGTGAGCCCGACCAGTCCGAACTTTTTTAAGTTGGTCTTCGAGATGTTCAACCGCACTCTGCATTTTAGCTTTGTAACTTTGTAAATCCATGATTCTCCTTATAGTCTAATTACATTTTAACAGACTGTGACTCACTTGGTTTACTTACCTGTAATACAATCTTGCACTAGTCGTGGAATTTTCGCCAAAAAAACCTTGCTTCGGGAGTCTCTGGCAACAGAGCTTCTGAGTGCGCTGCTGTTGGAGGAAAAAGATATATTCCATTTTCAAGGTGATCAACCTCTCCATCTAGTAGTTCAACATCTCCTTCGTCGTTTGTACGACGGGCTAGTCCATAAAATGCCATAGTTGGTGCTCCAATAACCGCAGCAGTAACCGCAACTGCTTCAAAACCATCATCGCTTATTCCTTCATTGCTATCAAGATGAAATCCTGATATATCAACACTTCTCGGCATTCCATCAACAAACATGCCGTACCTGGTATGAATGCCGCTGTTTATCAGCTGGGAGAACCTAGTTATAGGAGGACCATAACCGTGTTTAGAAAATAAACTTGTTGCACGCAGTATTGCTGCAAGCACTTCTGTGTTCGTAATAACTCCCTCAGAATCTGACGATAAATTCCTAGTTGAATAGCTCATTGCGAATTCGTGTTCTTTGATTACCTGCAGATCAGCAGGGTCAAAAACAGCAAGTTGTATTGGTGGCTCGCTTCTAAACACTTCACCTTCAACAAACCGATCAAACTCTGTTTGTTGCTCAGCCGTGATCGCTCTTGGCATCTGAAAATTTCCTACAGCTAGTTCACGCTGCCTAGCTCAATGCGGCTGAATTGGCGAATAACTGTGTTTTCGCCAAATTTAGTAATGTTTTCTTTTAGGTATTCACCAACAGTTTGGTCAGGGTTCTTAATATAGGGTTGGTCAAGCAAGCATTTTTCAGCAAAATGCTTTTTAAGCATCCCTTCTACGATGTTTTCAATCATATTTTCTGGCTTGCCATCATTCTTGGCTTTTTCGCTAAACTCAACCTTAACGCGCTCCCGTTCTTCAGCTGGAATTTCTTCAGCTGAAACGTATTCCGGTGCTGAAGCTGCAACATGCATAGCAATGTCACGTACGAATTCCTTAAAGCCATCAGTTCGGGCTACAAAATCTGTTTCGCAGTTTACTTCTACCATAGCGCCGATTCGGCCACTGTGTACGTATGCGTCAACAAGACCTTCGCGAGCTTCGCGTTCACCCTTTTTTTCAGCCTTAGTAAGACCTTTTTTACGAAGTGCTTCTAGAGCCTTGTCGAAATCGCCATCAGCTTCTACAAGTGCCGCTTTTGCATCTGTCAAACCAATGCCTGTTAGGTCTTTAAGTCGCTTAATTTCATCAATAGATACTGCCATAGTTATGTGTTCCTTTCGTGTGATTTTTACTAACCAGTGTTCTTAAGTATTCAGGAAAATTTGAAGCTATTTGTCTTCAGCTTTTGGTGCTTTTTGACTTGCTTTGCCTTCGTTAATTGCAGCCACGACGTATTCGATAAGAATTTGCACTGCTTTAAGCGCGTCGTCGTTTGCTGGAATTGGAAAATCAATACCGCTTGGATCAGCGTTGCTATCAACCACGCCAATTACAGGTACGCCTAGGCGTTTTGCTTCTTTCACTGCAAGGTGGTCTGTAACAACATCTGTTACATACACAAGTCCAGGTTTGCCGTGAAGATCTTTAATGCCACCATAAAGGGTATTCATGTGTGCAATTTCTTCTTCAAAACGCTGTACTTCAAGTTTGTTGTAACGAGTTGCAAGCTCACCGTTTTCAAGCTTGTTTTCAAGATCTTGGAGATACTTGATTCGGCCGTTCATAGTAGTGGTATTAGTAAGCATGCCGCCAACCCAACGGTTCACAACGTATGGCATACCGGTTTCTTCTGCGGCTTGTTTTACAAGATCTTTAGCCTGTCGTTTTGTACCAACAAGTAGCACTTGCTTTCCACCTGCTACAGCTTTTACGATAACTGGTAACGCAATTTCTAGTGCTTCTACAGTTTTTGTAAGGTCAATAATATGGTTGCCCGCACGTTTGCTGTGAATATACGGCGCCATTTTAGGGTGCCAACGGCTTGTAGTGTGACCAAAATGAGCACCACTTTCTAATAATTTTTTGATGTCGACAGATACTGCCATAACAATAAATCCTTTCGTTCTACACAAGTAAGCGACCAAGACGTTTCTCGAGCGAGCCCCGTTTGGAAGGATTTCCT
>DLGX01000057.1:11560-16424 GCA_002482925.1 Candidatus Saccharibacteria bacterium UBA7683 | reverse complement strand
TATGAAAATTGATATTTCTGGTGCAGAAAATGTACTAGTACCCAAAGGAACAGATAATGCACCGATTAGACAGGCGTTTGAACTAGCAACGGGCTTGGAAATCCCAAGCTTTACAGATGGAAAAGATTCAGCCAATTCGCAAGGCGTAATGTACTGGAATATAAAAGCAAAAGATATCCCGGCGTTAGTGGGCGCTGGTTTTGCTGAAGTTGGTGTAACCGGGACTGATAACTGTGTAGAGTACGAACCAGTTGGTAGTAGTGAGTACCGTATTGAAGTTGTCGGAAAAAAAATAGGGATATTTAGTCTTTTAGGTGCATCCGAAAGCATCCCGTTGATCAACCAGTATATCCAAAGGTCGGCGCGTAATTATAAAGTTGCTACAAGCTTTCCTCGATTGCTAAGATCATGCGCAGCAGAGCGTCAACTCAGTATTGAGCCTGCTTCTGTGCAAGTCAGCGGAAGCGTCGAGGCAATGAAAACGCTACTAAAAGTCCCGCTTGCTGCTGATCTGGTTGTGACAGGTGGTACAGCTCGGGCAAATGGACTTGAAGTGGTATGTGGATTGAGAGAAATTAAACCGGCAATTCTGGTAAGGTCATAGTATGAATTACTACAAAAATCCAGAACGTGAACAGTGGAAGAAGCTTGTAAAAAGACCGTCTACTAATAACGAGGATCTGTCGAACTTTCTCAAAGAGTTATTTGATGATATAGAACAAAATGGCGACAAAGCATTGACTACCTATGCTACTAAGTTCGATAAGTTTAACGGCAACGTGTTGGTTCTCAATCAAGAAGGTCTTACTAAGCTTGCTGATAGAGTTGAACCTAGTCTCAGATTAGCTATTGAGCAAGCAGCGCGTAACATTCGACAGTTCCACGTCGCCACCGCTCCAAAAAAGAGTCGAATTATTGAAACTGCTGATGGCATAAAGTGTTGGCAAGAACTTCGACCAATTCA
The DNA here is from genome assembly GCA_002482925.1 of Candidatus Saccharibacteria bacterium UBA7683. Taxonomy (GTDB): domain Bacteria; phylum Patescibacteriota; class Saccharimonadia; order Saccharimonadales; family UBA7683; genus UBA7683. The sequence continues at coordinate 15,460 of DLGX01000057.1, read as the reverse complement.
AAAGATCGGACTGTACGTACCAGGAGGCACTGCACCTTTAATTTCTACCGTACTAATGCTGGCAATACCTGCTCAAATAGCTGGATCTCAACAAGTTATTCTGTGTACACCGGCAAAAAACATTGAAGAACTTAACCCTGCAATTTGTTTTGCAGCACAGCTAGCGGGAATTAAACGAATTTTCTGCATAGGCGGTCCTCAGGCGATAGCAGCAATGGCGATCGGTACAGAAACAATTCCCAAAGTCGATAAAATCTTTGGACCAGGCAATCAGTTCGTCACCGCCGCTAAGTTGTTCTCGCAAAATTACGACACAGCTATTGATATGCCAGCTGGGCCTTCTGAGATGATGGTCGTAGCGGACAGTACTGCCGACCCTGCGTTTGTTGCGGCTGACTTACTAAGTCAGGCGGAACACGGAATCGACAGTCAAGTGATGCTTGTTACAACTGACGAGATTATGCTGACACGGATTGAAGAAGAGCTACAAATACAGATAGATTTATTACCTAGAAAAGAAATTGCCGCTAAATCTTTAGAAAACTCGGTCGGAATTTACTTTTCTGAATTAAAGACTGCGCTTCAGTTCGCCAATACTTACGCACCCGAGCACTTAATACTCAGCGTTCAAGATGCTGAAAACGTTGCAGGCAGTATTACTGATGCCGGTTCAATATTTCTAGGTAACTACAGTCCAGAAAGTGCTGGAGACTACGCAACTGGTCCGAACCACACACTGCCAACCAAGGGCTGGGCCAAGACATACAGCGGGCTTTCGGTTAAGGATTTTTGTAAGACAATTTCATTCCAATCTTTAACTAAAGAAGGCTTACTTTCTATTGAATCTACGGTTGCAACACTGGCGAATGCAGAGGGGCTTACCGCGCACGCGCGAGCTGTCTCTATCCGCAACGAAAAAAATAAGTATAATAGAGGATAATATGGCAAAACTAAGTACACAAAGTTATAAAGGCGCACGGGATTTTTACCCGGAAGACAAGCGTCTGCAGAATTACATTTTCAACACCTGGAAGAAGGTGTGTGAGCAATACGGATATGAAGAATATACCGCACCTGTATTAGAGCCGATCGAACTCTATACCTCTAAAACAAGCGATGAGATTGTGAATGAACAAACCTATAGCTTTACTGACAGAGGCGGTAGAACTGTTGTGATGCGACCAGAAATGACACCAAGTGTTTCACGAATGGTTGCTGCGCGTCGTCAAGAACTAGCATACCCAATTAGGTGGTACTCTATTCCAGACTGTTGGCGTTATGAACGGCCGCAACGCGGTCGGAACAGACAGTTCTGGCAACTTAACGTCGATATCTTTGGAATAGGCACCGTTGATGCTGATTTAGAAATCATCAGCCTAGCCAACGCAATTATGAAGCAGTTCGGTGCGACAGATGAAATGTTTCAGATTAAAGTTAACAGCCGCAAACTGATTAACCTCATTATGAGCCAATACTTAGAGCTCGACGCTAATCAGGCTAAGCAGATGGTTCGTTTGTTTGATAAAAAAGACAAGCTAAAACCAGAAGACTTTGCAGAACAAGCGAAAGTTATATTTAAAGACGATCAACAAAAGTCTGGTTTAGAAAAACTCAGAATTCTTCTCAACGCACAGTCGCTAGCTGATCTACCGGAAATCTTACGAGATAGCCAAGCAGTAAAAGAAGTGCAGGTACTGTTCACATTGCTCGGTGAACATGAAGTCACGGCAGCTACATTTGATATCACGCTAATGCGCGGATTCGATTACTATACTGATATTGTATTTGAAGTGTTCGATCTTGATCCAGAAAACAACAGATCAATGTTTGGTGGTGGAAGATATGATGGTCTAGTTGGTGCATTTGGCGTAGACCCAATTGCTACTGTTGGCTTTGGCATGGGCGATGCGCCAATAGAAAACTTCTTAGAAAGTCATAATTTACTTCCAAAATTACAATCAACTACCGATCTTTACGCCATAACAATCGGCGATACACTAAAAGAAGCACAGGACATTGTGCGACAGTTGCGTTTAGCAGGTGTAAATGTAGCAATTGACCTAACTGATAGAAAACCAGACAAACAAATTAAAGCAGCGCTCAAAATGGGTGTCCCAAACCTACTGTTTATTGGCGAAGAAGAACTGAAACATCAAAAGTTTATTGTAAGAAATGTAGAATCTCAAAAAGAAGATACACTTTCTGTTGAAGAAATCGCAAAAAATGTTAGTACTACGTAATTTCAGCTAATTCAGCAATACGCCTAACATCTGCAGTGATATTAGCCAGCGTAGCCTTTGCAACTGCGTCAAAGTCGTAAGCTGGTAAGCTCCCTGTTTGTTTTCGAAATTCAGGAGAAACTGCAAATGTGGATAAACGGGCCACCTTAACCCACCGTAAACTATCAATTGGGGCAACAGTAACCGAAGAAAGTTTTGTTGACTTGGCCGCTACATATGTACAACCTAAATCTTGGCCGGAACAATTTTCAAGTGTGACTATAGAACCAACAAGCGCCGTTGTTTCATCGTTTATACCCGAAAGCATTAAGGTGCTTTGAAATCCTTCGTTTTTGCAAAATCCAATCGGTTCACCATCGCTACTTACAAATATAGTGACGGGTGTATGTTCGTCAGCTTCCGGATCTGCCAGCACGGCTGCTATTGAACGCAGAAACAATGGTTCTGTTTCGCTACAGCTAGAAACCCGAGAGTTGAAACTAACCCGGGGTTCAGCTCTAAGTGCTTCAAGACTAACAGTCAGCTTGCCAAGCTCAGTCCGAGCATTAGAGTGACGTAATTGCGGTGGGAAGGATCTTTCGCCTGCTGGTTCGGCGCATGTCCAGGGTATTCGCAGGGCATGTATTAGGCCGTCTGAATCTTGTCTATCAATAAGCGCTTGTTTACGTGGGTTAAGAGTAATGCCATAAAGCTCAGTCATCTCATTAACCGCGATGGGCAAGGCAAAGGAAGTTTCGGCTAAAACTGACATAATAATTTACAGTACAATATAATTCATAAATAATCAATTTTTGTTCTTTTGATAACTGGAGTGGGAGCCTTTATTGTAGTGGGATAAGACAATAGTATGTTGGCTATTTCACATTTTTCTACAGATGTGGCATAATGGTCAGTCATGCAAGTAACACGTAAAAACATTTCAGAGACTAAAGCTAAACTAACCATTGTTCTAGGAGTTGAAGAACTCGTTCATGCCAAACAACATGAACTGCAAGAACAAGCTAAAAAAGTGAAGGTAACCGGTTTTCGACCTGGTAAAGCCCCACTAAGCGTTGTAGAAAAACAGCTTGATCAAAACCAACTTCAAGCCAGCGTTATTAATCATGCTATAAACGACTTTTATGGCGAAGCGGTTGAAAAAGAAGACGTTCGTCCGCTTAACCAGCCAGAAGTTGAAATCGGTAAGTTTGTGCCTTATACAGAACTTGAATTTACTGCCACATTTGAATTCATGCCAGAAATCAAACTTGGTGATTACAAAAAGATTAAAAAGACACTTCCTAAAGCTACCGTAACGGCGAAAGACATTGACGACGTTATAGAAAACCTTCGAACTAAAAGTGCGGTTAAAGAAGACAGTGATAAACCAGCTAAAAATGGTGATGATGTAACTATTGATTTTGAAGGGAAGGACAAAAATGGCAAAGCAGTCGCAGGGGCTAGTGGCAAAGATTACTCGCTGGGTCTTGGTAGCAAAAGTTTTATTCCCGGTTTTGAAGAAGGTTTGGTTGGCGCTAAAAAAGGCGAAACAAAAGAACTAAAACTTAAGTTTCCAGCCGATTATCATGCAGAAAATCTTGCTGGAACAAGCATCACCTTTACAGTTACAGTAAAAAACATTCAAGCCGTTATACTACCTAAGCTCGATGACAAGTTCGCT
>DLGX01000057.1:10177-11406 GCA_002482925.1 Candidatus Saccharibacteria bacterium UBA7683 | reverse complement strand
GCCGAATATATAAAGCAAGAAGGCTTTAAAGACGAAGACGATTGGAAAGAAAAAGAACTTAAGCCCCAAGCTGAGCGTCGCGTTTCTGTAGGAATGGTGCTAGCTGAAGTCGCTGAAAAAGAAAAGCTTACCGTAAGCGAAGAAGAACTAAACGAACGTATTAACCAGTACAAACAGCAATATCAACAATCTGCTGCACAATTTGATGAACCAGATATGCGCAGAGAAGTAGTTTCAAGAATTCTTACTGAAAAAACAGTCGACAAATTAACTGAACTCGCTACAAAAAAGTAACTACTAAATCAGGTTATTTGTAAGCGCAGCAAGCGCTAGAAGTACCAGTAATGTACCGTGGGTGGCATCTTCTAGACCCATTTCTAGCAAGTCTTCTTTATGGGTTAAAAGTAGTAGATCGATTTCATCAATTAAGTCTTCAGAAATATCTAGGTGCCAAGTTTTAAAGTATTCGCTGTCTGTTTTGCTATAAACCTTAGTTTTATCTATCAAGGTTTGTAGGCTATCAGTATGTTTGATGTCTCTCACATCTTCTAAGTCAGCAAGCATGTTTGCACCTTTTTGTGCAGCAAGCTCTAGATCGTGGGTAAGCGAAAGATGCTCTGTGTCTGTAGCAAGAAGAAGCGCTTCTAAACCACGAGAAAACGAAATAGGGATAGTTCTACGCTTTACTAAAACCTGAACACTCATAATGATACTATTATATCACAGAACACAAGTATTATCAACTCGCTTAAGGAGTGGTTTAGCAGTCTTGATTAACGAGTGCTAAATTGCTACACTACATTTATGTTAGTACCAACAGTAATTGAACCATCAGGCCAAGGCGAACGCGCATTCGACATTTATAGCCGCTTACTTCGCGATCGAATTATTTTTCTTCACGATGAAGTAAACGAGCACACTGCAGGTTTAATTGTTGCTCAGCTACTTTTTCTTCAATCTGAAGATTCTAAAAAAGATATCTATCTTTATATAAACAGCCCTGGTGGCCACGTATACGATGCGTTAGCTATTTATGACACCATGCAGTACGTGACGAATGATATTCAAACAATGGGCATAGGCATGCAAGCAAGCGCTGCGGCATTCTTGCTAAGTTCCGGCACTAAAGGCAAGCGATTCTTGCTACCAAATTCAACCGTAATGATTCACCAGCCATCTAGTGGTACTCGCGGCAAAGTTACCGATCAAGAAATTGATCTTAAAGAATC
>DLGX01000057.1:7209-10118 GCA_002482925.1 Candidatus Saccharibacteria bacterium UBA7683 | reverse complement strand
AAAATTCATGAAGACATGGAACGAGATTTCTGGATTACCGCGCCAGAAGCTCTTAAATACGGTCTTGTGGATAAAATTATTACAAAACCTGTTAAGTAATACTTTTGACGAGTTTGTTATAATAGTTTTATGAGTGAAGTACAAATTGCTAATTTAGAGCCAACACGTGCAGGCGAATTACTAAACCTTATGCGTGCAACGTGGCAGGACACGTACGTAAATACACGCCTAATGCCTCAAGAAGTTTTGGAAGCCAGTTTACCCGATACTGCAGAGCGCGTACGAGCACAAGAAAAAACTTTAGCCCGACAATATGTAGAAACAGATGAAACCATGCCTCAGTATTTTGGCGCATTCGACGAATCAGAAGTGTTGGTTGGGTTTATAAAAGTAGCCAAGCCGCTTGAAGATTTGAATCGGTATGGCGGCCACGAAAACTGGCGCCAAAAGTTTGCTAGAAAAGTACTCCGCAGACCAGCCAAACTTATTGATCCGGCACTTGTTGAGATTTTAGAAATTAACGTACACCCGAATGAACAACGAAAAGGAATCGGCACGCTACTTGTTAATCGCGCACTCGATAGTCTGCCTGAAGATACAGAATCAGTACGTTTGTTCACACGACTTACAGTACAGTCATTTTTCAAGCGATTTGGGTTTAAGGTCAATAGTGAGCGATCGTTTTATCCTGACGCCACAGACGAATCGGGCATATCACTGTATGGAATGGCTGCGGCTGTTACGAGTTTACAAAAAGTTGAGCAATAGGCGTATTGACAATTTCGTTTCAATTCGTCACAATTAAATACAAGAGGTAGTGTAAGTAGATTTGCTTCAACTGCAGTAAAGCAAATCACCGTACAAACGGGCTTAGTGGTGACTTCTACAATTTATTAAATGTAACGCTTTCAAGTGTATGCGCTCTGAATATGCATGTTTTAGAGTAAATGCACCTGATTTAAGGAGCACAGTCTGCCTATGGCTAAGACAGATCTTAAGAAGCGCGGCGCCCGAGTGACTTTTACAAAGTCAGACGACGCGTTAGCAATTCCGAACCTAGTAGAACATCAAACTAAATCATTCCAGAACTTTGTTCAGGAAGGTCTTGGCGAAATCTTTGCCGAAATCAACCCGATCGAAGACTACACTGGTGAAAAACTTGAACTTAGGTTTAAAGATTACCGATTTGCAGATCCAAAAATGGACGAAATCGAAGCTCGTGAAAACAACGTTAGCTTTGAAGCACCACTCTACGCTAACCTAGAACTTACCAACAAAGTTACCGGTGAAGTTAAAGAACAAGAAATCTACCTTGGGGATTACCCTTGGATGACTTCTCGTGGAACTTTTGTAATTAACGGCGCAGAACGCGTCGTAGTAAGCCAGCTTATCAGAAGCCCTGGTATTTTCTTCACAGCTGATCGTACTGGTGGCACAAACAAGTACGGTGCAAAACTTATTCCAGGCCGTGGTGCATGGTTAGAATTTGAAACCGCTGCTAACGGCGCTATTTATGTAAAAATCGACCGACGTCGAAAACTTCCTGTAACAACATTGCTCCGTGCTCTTGGGTACGCTCAAAGTGGTCAACTAAAAGAAATCTTTAAAGATGTTGACGATGGTGAAAACAGCTATATCGACGCAACCATTGCAAAAGACCCAAGCAAAGGTAACAGCGACGCTTTAATTGAAGTATACCGCCGTATCCGACCAGGTGATCTTGCAACCGTAGATAACGCTCGTAGCTTAATCGAAAACGTATTCTTTAACTTCAAGCGATTCGACCTCAGCCGTGTTGGACGCTATAAGATGAACAAACGACTTGATATCGACATTGCAAACGTTTCAGAAAATCGTGTTCTACGACTCGATGATCTTGTTGCAATTGTAAAAGAAATCATTCGTCTTAATAACACGCAAGATGCTCCAGATGATATCGATAGCCTTGCGAACCGACGAATCAAGCTCGTTGGCGAACTTGTACAACGTCAATTTAGAATCGGCCTTCTTAGAATGGAACGAAACGCTAAAGACCGAATGTCTATGAGCGAAATTGAAACCGTAACACCTGCACAGCTTATTAATGCGCGCCCAATTGTTGCGGCTGTTCGTGAATTCTTTGCAAGCTCACAGCTTTCACAGTTCATGGACCAAACAAACCCGCTTTCTGAGCTCGCTCACAAGCGACGCCTTAGTTCTATGGGCCCTGGTGGTCTTTCTAGAGAACGTGCAGGCTTTGAGGTTCGTGATGCACATGCAACCCACTACGGACGCCTGTGCGCAGTAGAAACTCCTGAAGGCGCTAACATTGGTTTGGTGCTTAACTTGGGCTCTCATGCACGAGTAAACGAATACGGATTTATTGAATCTCCGTACCGTGTTGTTAAAAACGGTAAAGTTACCAAAGACATTGTGTATCTTGACGCTGATGAAGAAAAGCGAGCAATTATTGCTTCAGCTGGTATGGAACTTGCAAAAGATGGCACATTCTTAGAAGAACGTGTTTCTGCTCGTGTAAAACTACAACCAGAAGAAGTAGATGCCGAACTTGTAACTCATATGGATGCAGCCCGTAACCAAATTCTTGGTTCAACCGCTTCACTTATTCCGTTTGCAGAAAAAGACGCTGTAGGTCGTGCTTTGATTGCATCGAACCAACAAAAACAGGCAGTACCGCTTATTAAAACCATGGCTCCTGTAGTAGGAACTGGCATGGAAGCAATTGTTGCTAAAAACAGCGGCCAAGTAATTTATGCAACCGAAGAAGGAACAGTAACAAAAGCCGATGCTACCGAAGTAGTAGTTAAATACGCTAAGCATTCAACTACCTATAAACTTCAACACTTTGTTCGTACAAACGATGGCTCTTCAATGAACCAAAAAGTTGCAGTTAATACTGGCGACTCAGT
>DLGX01000057.1:0-7130 GCA_002482925.1 Candidatus Saccharibacteria bacterium UBA7683 | reverse complement strand
TGGGGTGGTTATAACTTTGAAGATTCAATTGTTATTTCACGCCGACTTGTTGAAGACGACGAACTTACCAGCGTACATATTACCGATTATATGGTAGAAGTACGTGAAACCAAGCTCGGACCTGAAATTGTAACCCGAGATATTCCAAACGTATCTGAAGAAAGTCTTCGTCACCTTGATGAAAACGGAATTGTACGTATTGGCGCAGAAGTAAAGGCCGGCGATATTCTTGTTGGTAAAATTACACCTAAGGGCGAACAAGAACTCAGTTCTGAAGAACGATTACTTCGTGCAATCTTTGGTGAAAAAGCGAAAGACGTTCGTGATACTTCACAACGAATGAGCAACGGTAAACACGGTAAGGTTGTAGGAGTTAAAATCTTCAGCCGAGCTAACGGTCACGATCTTAAAGCTGGCGTACTTATGCAAGTACAAGTGTTCGTAGCACAAATGCGAAAGATTTCTGTAGGAGATAAGCTCGCAGGACGTCACGGTAACAAGGGTGTTATTGCACGAATTATGCCTGTTGAAGACATGCCATTCATGCAAGACGGTACTCCTGTAGATATCGTACTTAACCCACTTGGTGTGCCATCACGTATGAACATTGGTCAACTTTTTGAAACTCACCTTGGCATGGCTGCAAATGCACTTGGTTACAAGGTAGCAACGCACGCATTCAATGGTGTTAAGATCGAAACTATCAAAGAAGAACTTAAAAAAGCTGGTCTTCCAGAAGACGGCAAACAAGAACTTGTTGATGGACGAACTGGTGAAGCGTTTAAAGAACGTGTAACCGTTGGAATTATGCACATTATTAAGTTGCACCACATGGTTGCAGATAAGATCCACGCAAGAAGTATTGGCCCATACACAATGGTTACCCAGCAGCCTCTTGGTGGTAAAGCACAAAATGGTGGTCAAAGGTTCGGAGAGATGGAAGTATGGGCGCTTGAAGCTTACGGCGCAGCAAACACACTTCAAGAAATGCTTACACTCAAGTCAGATGATGTCTACGGACGTTCAAAGGCGTATGAAAGCATTATTAAACAAGAACCGATTGTTGGTCCTAAGATTCCAGAAAGCTTCAACGTACTTGTAAAAGAACTTCAAGGTCTTGGCCTTCGCGTTGATTTAATCAATGAAGAAATTGGTGAGATCGATGCAGAAGAAGTACTAGTAGCAACTGTTGCTGAAGAAGCAGAAAACCTTCCTGAAATAACAGCACAATCAACTACCCCTATGGACGTAACTGAAGAAATGGTAGCAAGTGAATTCGAAGTACTCGATGACACTGGTGCCAGCGACTCAGCAGCTGACGACGTAGTAGTTGCCACTGATGATGATCAAACAGATGATACTAACGATGAAATTGCCGCAACTGCGGACAAGGAGGAGGCGTAATGAAACCGACCCCATTTAGCACAGCAATGACAGATTTCGACGCAGTACGACTTGTAGTTGCAAGCCCTGGCGATATTATCGACTGGAGTTACGGCGAAGTTACCAAGCCTGAAACTATTAACTACCGTACTCAGAAACCTGAACGAGATGGTTTGTTCTGCGAACGTATTTTTGGCCCTGTTAAAGATATCAATCCGCATGATGCCAAATATAAAGGTGTTCGTTCACGCGAAGCTGCAGTTGATAAGAACGGCGAACTTGTTACCAAATCAATCGTTCGACGTGAGCGCATGGGTCACATCAACCTTGCAGCTCCAGTAGCGCACATTTGGTTCCTTCGTGGAACTCCAAGCCCTATTGGCTTGCTTCTTAACATTACCGTTAAGAACCTAGAACGAATTGTATACTTTGCTTCTTACGTAATTATTAACGTAGATGTTGAAAAGAAGGCGCAACTTCTTGCAGATGCAGAAGCAGAACTAGAAGCAGCTAAAGCTGCAATTAAGAGCCGTTTTGAAAACGAAGCTGAAGCAGAAGGTGCAGATATCAAAGCACTTGCAGAAGCTCAGACTAAAGAAATCGACGAAGCGACCGAAGGCTACCTTCTTAAGAAGCAACAACTCGATTCACTTGTTAAAAGCGGTCTTATTTCAGAAACTGACTACCGTAATCTTCCAGAAGCGTATCAAGATATTTCAGAAGTTGGCATGGGTGGCATAGCTATTCAAAAACTGCTTGACGAAATTAAACTAGACAAGCTTATTGAAGAACTTAGTGAAGAAGTTGAAGGCACAAAAGGTCAACGTAAGAAGAAACTTATGAAGCGTCTTAAAATGCTTGAAAGCATGCTTAACGCAGGAATTAGCCCAGGCAGCATGTGCATGAGTATTCTACCAGTTATTCCTCCAGATCTTCGCCCAATGGTACAACTTACTGGTGGTCGTTTTGCAACTTCAGACATGAATGATCTCTACCGACGTGTGATCAACCGTAATAACCGTCTTAAAAAACTTATGGATCTTAACGCTCCAGAAGTAATTCGTAGAAACGAACAACGAATGCTTCAAGAAGCTGTTGATGCATTAATTGACAACTCTGCAGCTCGTTCTGGTCGTGCAGTAAGTGCAACTGGTGGTAGGCGCCGTCTTAAATCTTTGAGCGATCAGCTTAAAGGTAAGCAGGGTCGTTTCCGTCAGAACCTTCTAGGTAAGCGTGTAGATTATTCTGGTCGTTCAGTAATTGTTGCTGGACCAGAACTTAGCATTAATGAATGTGGTCTTCCAAAACTTATGGCACTTGAACTATTCAAACCATTCGTAATTGGCTGGCTCATGAAAAACGAATACGCACACAACATTAAAAGCGCAACTCGTTTAATTGAAGCTAACGAAAACATCATTTGGGATGCTCTAGACGAAGTGATTCATGGCAAGTACGTACTTCTAAACCGTGCACCTACACTGCACCGTCTTTCAATTCTAGCGTTCCAACCTAAGCTTATTGAAGGTAAGGCTATTCAGCTACACCCATTAGTATGTAAAGGTTTCAACGCCGACTTCGATGGTGACCAGATGGCTGTACACCTTCCGCTTTCTGCTGCAGCTCAAAAAGAAGCTCGTGAGCTTATGACTGCTAGCAAGAACCTTCTAAAGCCTGCTGATGGATCTCCTATACTTCATATCGAACAAGATATTGTGCTTGGTTGCTACTACTTAACGTATGAAAAACCAGAAGCTACTACAGATGTAGTTTCTCCGGTAACTAACATCGACGAAGCTATTATGGCGCTCGAAAGCGGTAAGCTTAAGCTACAAAGTCGTGTCCGCACAAACTTCAGAGGTGAAAAACTTGAAACAACTGTTGGTAGATTACTGTTTAATGCTATCTTCCCTGATGATTTTGCATTCCAAAACGAAGCAATGACTAAAAAACGTCTTACCGCTGTTATGGGTCGCGTGTTTGCTCAGTATGGTGCAGACGTTACAGCAGAAGTTGCAGATAAGCTAAAGACGCTTGGTTTCAGTTATGCAACATTCGCGGGTATTTCTACTGGTATGGACGATTATCTTGATCTTGAAGGTCTTGATGACCTGATTGCTGTTGGTGAAGAAAAAGCTTCTGCAGTTTCTGACCAATACGAACAAGGCTTGATTACCGAAGAAGAACGGTACCGTCTTACGGTTAATACATGGCGTGATGTTGATGAAAAAGCGCAGGCTAAACTTGTTAAAGCCTACGAAGGTACTGATACAGGTATTAGTATCGCAATGATCTCTGGTGCTCGTGGTAGTACTTCACAGATCAAACAGGTGTCTGGTATGAAGGGTCTGGTTGTAGATGCCGTTGGTCGCGAAGTTGAACTTCCAATTAGAAACAACTACAAAAAAGGTCTTACGCCAATTGAATACTTCGTAGATACACGTGGTTCACGTAAAGGTCTTATTGACACCGCTCTTCGTACTGCCGATTCAGGTTACCTAACTCGTCGTATGGTTGACGTTGCTCAAGATGTATTTACTGTTGATGAAGACTGTGAAGATTCTGGTCTTGTTATGAACCGTACCGAAACTGAAGGTCTTGGTATGAACTTCGGCGTTCGTTTGAACGGTCGTTTCACTGCTGAAGATATTAAAATTGATGGTAAGACAATTCTTAAGTCTGGCGAGCTCATTAGTGATGAAATTTCAAATGCTATTGATGCAAGCGATTTAGAAGAAGTCCGAATCAGAAGCGTACTTTCAGCAGCTAACCTTCGTGGTATCAGCCCGAAGAGTTATGGTGTTGATATGGCAACAGGAACAATTGTTAAGCCATTCCAGCCTGTCGGTGTTATTGCTGCTCAATCAGTTGGTGAACCAGGTACACAGCTTACTATGCGTACAAAGCACACCGCTGGTTCAGCGCTTTCTGAAGATGTGACCCAAGGTTTGCCTCGTGTTGAAGAACTTCTTGAAGCTCGTGCTCCTAAGAGCCAGGCGTTCATTAGCGAACTAGATGGAACTGTAAATATCTGGGAAGAAGGCAATAACTATATCGTGCAGGTTACTCCTGTTGAAGGTAGAGTTGAAGAGCTTAAGCTAGAAAAACGCAAGCCACAGGTTAAAAAAGGCACCGAAGTTATTGCAGGCGATGTAATTGCATCAGATAAAGACGGCGAACGTCCACTTACCGCACCGTTTGCAGCTACCGTAGATTTCCACGGAGATGTTGCAGTACTTTCTGCTAACCACCAGGTTCCAGTTAAATACGAAGTTCCAGGAACCAAGACATTAACTGTTGCTGATGGCGCAAAAGTAAAGAAAGGCCAACGCCTTACTAACGGTTCACTTAACCTTCATGAAGTAATGAGTCTTCGCGGTGTAGAAGAAACCCAGCGATACATTATTAATGAAATCCTGAGCATGTTTGCACAGCAAGGTGTGGCGTTAGCCGATCAACACCTTGAAATCATTGTGCGACAAATGTTTAGCCGTGTTCAAATAGAAGACAGCGGTGATAGCCTCTTTGTAACAGGTGATATTGTAAGCAAAGCTGCTGTTGTAGAAGAAAATGCTAAATTAGTTGCCGATGGCAAAGAACCTGTAGCCTTTACACAGTTACTACTAGGTATCGCCAAGGTTTCAACTTGGTCAGACAGCTTCCTTTCTGCAGCTTCATTCCAAGACACTACCCGCGTGCTGATTAACGCAGCGACCAGTGGTAAGGTAGACTATCTTTACGGTTTGAAAGAAAACGTAATTATTGGTCGCAAGATTCCTGTAGGAACCGGCGTGATCGAAGATTACGAAGCTGGCGAAGAACTGTAAATACATTTCATGTCACCCTCTCGTTTTTTCAGAGGGTGACAGCCCAAGCGGTTGTAAAAGTATATATAATCTGTTACAATCAGCACCTAAGAGTTTCAGTACATTAACGTAGTTGCAGAAGAGGTCGGAAGCTGTGTAAAACCGTGCTGGGTTTACACAAGCAACCACTCACTGCGCTACAAAATTTTAAAGGAATGTTTTATACATGCCAACAATTAACCAGCTCGTAAGAAAACCTCGAACCAGCAAGTCTAACAAAGTTAAGACTGCTGCGCTTCGTAAAGTTACTAACTCTTTAAAGACTAAGAGTTATGAAAAACCATCACCATTCAAACGTGGTGTATGTATTAAAGTAACAACAAAGACACCTCGTAAGCCTAACTCAGCACTCCGTAAGGTTGCTCGTGTTCGTTTAACAAACGGTCAAGAAGTTTGGGCATACATTGGTGGTGAAGGCCACAACCTACAAGAACATGCCGTAGTGCTTATTCGTGGTGGTCGTGTTCCCGATCTTCCAGGTGTTCGTTACCACATTGTTCGTGGAAACCTTGACCTTCAAGGTGTTGCAGATAGAAAACAAGGCCGATCTAAGTACGGCGCAAAGAAACCGAGTAAATAATGCCTAGAAAAAAGACTAAATCACTTATTCGTGATATCAAACCAGATCGTAAGTACAATTCAGTACTAGTTCAAAGACTTATCAACCGAAGCATGCGCGACGGTAAAAAAGCATCAGCTGAAGCTGCAGTGTATTCTGCAATGGAAGAAGCAGCTAAAAAACTTAAAATTGAAGACCCTCTACAGGTTCTTGAAGAAGCATTGGGCAATGTATTCCCAGGCGTAGAAGTAAAATCTCGCCGTGTTGGTGGTGCAAACTATCAAATTCCGTTTCCTGTTGAAGGACATCGAAAAACTCACCTAGGTTTAATGTGGTTTGTAGGCGCAGCACGAGCACGAAAAGGCATGCCTTTTCATAAACGTCTTGCTCTAGAAATTACTGATGCTCATGGCCAAGCTGGTGCAGCCGTAAAGAAGAAGGAAGACACACACAAGATGGCAGACGCCAACCGTGCCTTCGCTCACTTCGCAAGGTTCTAGTATGAGAGTTGAGCAAGCCACAGGCCACGAATCTGTAGCAGATTTACTTCCTAATGAAGTTTTGGTGCGTATCGGCTGTAAAGGCTGTCAGGGTGCCGGCTGCGGTGAGTTCATGGCTTCTCAAACCACAAAAGACGAACGAGTTGCACTTACCGAAGATTTAGCCTTAGCACGCGAACTGTCAGGACTCCCTATGAGCGTAGCTAATAACGTAAGTGTGTCTAGCTATAATGGCGAGCAAGGTTGTGGTGGCGACCCAGGCAACTGTAACGGAGATACCACAGGACTATTCGCTGAAATATTAACAGGAACAATTTAAGAGGGAATATGGCAACAATACAAGTAGATTTAGTAAAGTTACGTAACGTAGGTATTATTGCGCACATTGATGCTGGTAAAACTACTACAACCGAAGGTATTTTGTACCGAACTGGTATTAACCACAAAATTGGTGTGGTTCGTGGTGAAGGCGACGGCGCAACTACTGACTGGATGGAACAAGAAAAAGAACGTGGTATAACCATTACTTCTGCTGCTGTTACTTGTTTCTGGAAGGGTCATCAGATTAATATTATCGATACCCCAGGCCACATTGACTTCACCGTTGAAGTTGAACGTTCTCTTCGTGTTCTGGACGGCGCTGTAACCGTGTTCGACGGTAAGATGGGTGTAGAATCACAATCTGAAACTGTATGGCGTCAAGCTGATAAATACGGTGTTCCACGCGTTTGCTTTATTAACAAAATCAACCAAACTGGTGGTGACTTCTGGAAATCTCTTGAAACTATTCACACGCGACTTACAAAACGTGCGCTTGCGGTA
>DLGX01000028.1:3456-7030 GCA_002482925.1 Candidatus Saccharibacteria bacterium UBA7683 | reverse complement strand
AGGCGGTGTACTTTCTGGGGTAGGCAAGGGAATTACCGCTGCTTCCATCGGAAACATTCTAAAAGCACGCGGGCTAAAAGTTAATATTCAAAAATGCGATCCGTATCTTAATGTAGATGCTGGAACCTTAAATCCGGCAGAGCACGGCGAATGTTTTGTAACCAAAGATGGGGCTGAAACTGACCTTGATCTTGGCCACTACGAACGATTTCTAGGCATTGATTTAACTCAAGACAGTTCAACCATGAGCGGTCGGATTTTCCGCCAGGTTATAGAAGACGAACGTTCAGGTAAATATTTAGGTAAAACTGTTCAAATCGTTCCCCATGTCACCGAAGCGATGCAGGAACGAATCGAAGCTGCCGCTGAAGGTTTTGACGTACACATTGTAGAAGTAGGCGGTACCGTTGGCGACATAGAAGGTCAAGCTTTCATAGAAGCAATTCGTGAAATGGGCGTACGTATGGGCAGAGAAAATTGCATATATGTTCACGTGGTGTATATTCCGTATCTTGGAGCAAGTAAAGAATTTAAAACCAAACCTGCTCAAAATGCCGTGAAAGATCTTAGAAATACCGGTATTGTACCAGATATGCTCATGGCGCGAAGTGAAACTCCGGCTCCAGAAAGTATTATTACAAAACTAAGCCTATTTGGTGGTATTCCTGAACGTGCAATTGCATTACTTCCCAACGCATCTACGATTTATCAGGTTCCACTCACACTTGAAGAACGAGGCATTGGCGAGTACGTGGTAGAAAGATTACAGCTTAAAGCTGGAAAACCTGATTTAAATGAATGGGAAAAACTAGTAGCAAGCATTACTAAGCAGCACCCAACCACTGTACGCGTGGGTATGGTGGCGAAATATCTTGACAACGAAGACAGCTACTTTTCGGTAGTAGAAGCGCTTCGTGCAGCAGCATGGCATCATGATGTTTCAATTGAAATAGAGTGGGTGAACGCGGAAGCGATTGAAAAAGGAAAACTTACGTACGAAGATCTTGGTGCGAAAGTTGATGGCATTGTGGTGCCTGGCGGTTTTGGTTCACGCGGTGTAGAAGGAAAAATCACCGCTGCCGACTGGGCGCTTAAAAATGATCTGCCGTACTTGGGACTATGTCTTGGTATGCAGGTTGCAGCAATCGCCGCCGTTCGTCAATCAGGGGTTAGCGGAGCTAATTCTACCGAATTCGATTCTAAAACAACTGATCCGGTTATTCATACAATGCAAGACCAAATCGGCAAAGAAAATACTGGTGGTACTATGCGTCTGGGAAACTACGAATGTACGCTAGTGAAAGGCACCAAAGCTAAGCAGCTCTATAACGCATCGACTGTATTAGAACGTCACCGTCACCGTTATGAATTTAATAGCGCCTATCAAGATGATCTTGAAAGCGTTGGACTTACGGTGAGCGGATTTTGGAAGCAGGGCGGCCTGGTGGAAATAATTGAAAAAACAGATCACCCGTATTTTGTAGCAAGCCAATTCCATCCTGAATTTACTTCTAGACCAAATCGTCCACAGCCACTGTTTGATGGCTTTATTGGCGCATTGAAAAAGGCAGTCAAAACAGGTACTATAAAGCGGTAATGGTATAGAAAACAGAAGGTAACTATGAGTTCGCAACACAAAATTTTACTGGTAGAAGACGACGAAGCTCTGGCACAAATGTACATGATGCGTTTACAGGCCGAAGGCTTTAACGTTGAACACGTTGCAAATGGCGAAGATGCACTTTCTGCCGCTGTAAAATATCGACCAGATTTAATACTGCTTGATGCAATGATGCCAAAAATCAGCGGCTTCGATGTACTTGATATTCTTAGAAACACCCCAGAAACCGCTAATATGCGAATTATCATGCTCACCGCACTGAGCCAGCCAAAAGACAAAGAACGCGCCGAAAACCTCGGCGTAGACGATTATCTTGTGAAATCTCAAGTAGTCATTGCAGATGTTATAGAACGAATCCGTTACCACCTTGGCATCTCAAAGTAGCATTGACATAATTTATTAATTATGTTAGTATCGAAGAATGAAATTACGTAATCAACCTTCTTCTGCAGAAACTACTGTACAAGTAGATCAGAGAGATACTCAGATTGCAGAAACACGTAGCAGTATTGTAAGACAGCTCTCCAGGGGTATAACTGGTATTTTTCATGAACGAAAGACTGAAAAAGCTGAAGATACATATGTTGACCTTGTAACGCAAAAAATAGTTGAAAAGGTAGGGCTTACGGTAGATGAATCTAATGTCGCAGAATATAATCAGCTAGTTCAAGCAGAAACAGTCGAGAGGCGAAGCGCGCTTACTAGAGCTATGGAAAAAACACGTAAAATTATGATTACTGCTCACATGATTGGTGCAGTGGGCATGCAGGCTGGAGCAGTTTTGGGTGCTGAACAGGTAGCCAGTGATCCAAGATTAAGTACGGTATCAAAGAATTTATTTTTTGCTGCAGCTGGGTTAACATTTGGCGCCGGTGTACAGACGCAACTGAAAATACACGCAGCAGACCAAATTCATTTTGGCGAAGCAGCACTTGCGCCAGCTACGGCATTAATTAACCCTGAAGATGCGGCAGCAAAGAGAAGTACCCAGGACTATTTATCTATGCGTCTTGGTGAAGATATGAGCTCTGAATTTTGGGCAGTAGCAGATTACAAAAATGTGATTGACCCTTACGTCCATACTGACGCAGTGCAGGAAGAACGCTTCGTAGCTACATCATAAAACTACATTGACATTTTAACAAGCTTATGCTATATTTATATAAGTAAATAAGTAAAACAAAATGTCAGTAACTTACGAACTAGCACCAGTACACGATCTATCACCAGTCGATTCACCTCGACTCGAACTACTAATGGCACCACCTGAAATGCTTAAAGACGCAACCAAGAGTGTTAACTTAGAAGGCATTGGGGTATGTAAGCCCGATCAGCTAGGCTTAGCTAGTGAGTATGGGACTGAAAATTGTAGAGTTTTAGAACTTTTTGACTTGGATGATACTGATGACACAAAGCTGTACGCAGCGGCAATTGTATTGGATGACCCATTGGCTAAAACCAAGCGGGTATTTCTAGTTGGTCTTGATCAAAATGCTGATGGCGAACTCCAGCACAATAGCACTTGGGTTGGTGTTCACGAGGGCTCTGAAACTTCTTTAGGTCGTAGAGAGGATAAAGTACAAGATAACAGTTTACGGGGTGCTGAATCACTGTGGCCTGGAAGAAAGTTCGGCGACCTTATCTCAAGTAATCATGTATCATTTGAGGTACGGGAAGGCCAACTTCTAACTAGGGATTCTTCACTTAATGGAACAGGAATTAATCATTTACCACCTAAGCAAGAACAATATACGATACCTGAGGCAGTCGAAGATCAAGTTGAAGATGATTTTGGTCATATTTCGGAACATACTTTATCTGCTAAAGAACGTGCTCGACTAATTGGTCATCTAAAAGAAGCAACACCAGGCTCAAATGAATTGTACGCTGGTCGTGAAGTAATAACTCGTGACACTACTGATCCAGAAGGAAAAGTAGACATTAGATCTTGGG
>DLGX01000028.1:1943-3354 GCA_002482925.1 Candidatus Saccharibacteria bacterium UBA7683 | reverse complement strand
GCTATTTACGACACGGTTGAATCTGCAATGGAGTATGACCTTGCGGGAGTAGCAGAAATATCAAACTGGGCTACAGCAGATCACAAAAAGATTAATCTTGGTGCGTATATTTCAGAGGGAAAAGGTGTGTGCCGTCACATGGCATTAACTTCCCAGTGGCTTGGGGCTCGCATGAAAGACAAGTACCCAACATTATTAACGGGTGAATTTACTGTGCCAGTAAACCAGCGAACCAGTGACAACGCTGCACACGAGTGGACTCGTTATACTACCCCAAGCGGTAAGGTATATATTATCGATCCTGCTCAAAAATTTGTAGGTACACTTGAAGAAATAATGCTCGATGGTTCAAAAGGAGCAACTCGATGGGAGTACTTTGCTAACAAACAAGAAAAAGACGAGCACGAAGCTCGTCTAATTGGGGGAACTGCAATTGATGGCGGAAGGTTCTGGAAGCGTAAGAATAAGAAGTAGTTATTTTACAATAACTTCGACACGGGGGACTGAACGACCGGTGAAGGTTCGAACTTTTCGTTTTGAAAATTCAACTACGCCGTCTTTTGCTGCGTGAATAGTAAAGTTCTTACTGATGAAGGTTCCTTCGCCAGCTCGTTTTGTTGCGCCAACTTGACGTACAAGTACTTCGCCTTCGCGTACTTTTTGACCTGCGTATCGCTTAACGCCAAGTCGCTGACCTGGTGAGTCTTTTAAATTCTTTGCTGAGCCGCCGGCTTTGACGTGTGACATACTTAATTTTTCTCCAAGATAGTTAATTCTCGTGCTACGATTTGATCTTCACGATGATAAATCAATTCAGATGTTCTAGCGTGCACAAATTCTAAACGATTGTACCCCAAATCACTCAGCTGGTCAAGCATTTTAAGGTGTAAAAAGGGTGAATCTGACCGAATTGATGGTGCATTTGGAGCATACCAAGCCGGAAGTGCTACACACAGACGCGTACCTGATTTAATTTGTGAACTAATGTTCTTTAAGAATGCTTCGGCAATATCATTTGCTTCATTCATAATTTTTACCAATTTTGCGTGTTCTGGTAGTGAAGACAGCGGGGTGCCAAGATAGGTTTCGGTTGCTACGCAGATCTTAGAACTTAGATCTTGGATCTTAGAAGAATCCCATTGGTGTGTTGTTGCATCGCCTTGCTCAATTTTCCACTGCAGTTTGTCGCCTTGAGCGGAGTCGAAAGATCTAGATCCTTCGACAGGCTCAGGATGACGGCCAAGAGAGCCGTATTCATCATTAAGCCAGTGAAGATTCCCTGTGCTGTATTCGATCATTTTTTCTGACAAGTCTGTTCCGTAGGCGCCGTACCCCATTAAAAGCGCTTCTTGTAGCACAACGCCAGTTCCGCAGAACGGATCAAGTACACAGATCTCAGATTTATTTCTAT
>DLGX01000028.1:0-1914 GCA_002482925.1 Candidatus Saccharibacteria bacterium UBA7683 | reverse complement strand
TACTATCTTTGATACTGCTAGGTTTATCATAACTTGAGCCAGTTTTGGTGGAAGCATACCTACAAACGCATCGCGCATTGGGCGGCCAAAGTCACGCTGAGAATAAGCATCGATATCTTGTACGGCGGTAGTTTGAGCTAAAACTACGTCTACGCCGTCTTTTATAAGTAAAAATTCTATCCCTTGGGGTCCGGTTAGTTTGTTATAAAGAATCTGAGCAGCTTCAAGTGCCTGGGCTTTATTTTCTATAATACGTACGCTTCGACCAGATTTCTTTAAAACTTTTTTAACTTCTAGGGTTTTTTTGAGTAGCCAATTTTTTTGAGCCTTAAAGCCATAGAGACTAAAGCCAAGCTGAATTTTGCCTTCAAAGACTTTTTCGTCTGTATAGGCATCGATCATATTCTGAATATGTGTGAATGCTTGATTCGCATCAGAGTTTTCTAAACGAGTTATAACAGTGGCGCTTTTCATGGTGCCGCCAAGGCGAGACTGGGGGAGCGGTTCGTTGGAATCTATAAGCGCAGCGTAGTTTTCTACGGCTGTAATCTTTTTTGCACCATAAAGTGCCTCGAGCTCAGCTAAAGAAATACCAGATTGTCTGCCCAAAATTGCTACCTGCATGACTATAAGTATTAAATAATATGGTTCAAACAGCAAGAATAAGCATAATATTCGTAGAACATACTTTTACTCGTCTGCACCGTGCTGGCCTGCTATAATGGCAGATAACGCATGAAAGATTTCTTAAAACGTAACTGGAAACTTGTTCTTAACATAGTGACATTTGCACTACTTGGTGGGGCTATGTTCTTGGTACGTCATGACATTGCGAAAGCGGTACAAGATTTAGGTAGAATTAACGCTATTGCATTACTTTTAATTATTCCATTACAGTTTCAGAATTACGCTGCATATGCACACTTGTATCAGGAATTTCTGCGTATCTTGGGTAATAAGCAACCATTTAAGCGTATGTACGAAGTGGCATTAGAGCTTAATTTTGTAAATCATGTATTCCCGAGTGGGGGTGTCTCTGGATTTAGCTACTTTACTGCGCGCCTCAAGCCTTATGGGGTCACCACCGCACAGGCTACCTTAACTCAAACAATGCGCTTTATTCTGACTTTTGCAAGCTTTGTGATCCTACTCTTTATAGGGCTATTTTTACTAGCGCTTGGCGGAAGTGCAAGCAATATGACGATATTCATAACCTGCTCGCTCGCATTTTTAACCGTGTTTTCAATTATCGGTGGAGCCTACATTATCAGTAGCGAAGCTCGAATTAAGTCATTCACAAGAACTTTAACCCGAGTTATGAACAAAGGGTTACACGTGGTTCGCCCAAAGTACCCAGAAACAATTAATTTAAAGCGAGTTGAAAGACTTTGTAATGAAATGCACGCCAACTATGTAATTCTTAGAGAAAAACTCCCTCAACTCAGAGGCCCATTCTTTTATTCGTCGCTGGCTAATATTACAGAGCTGGCAACTATCTACGTTGTGTACATTGCATACGGGCATTTTGTAAACCCCGGTGCAATTATTATTGCCTACGCACTGGCTAACTTTGCCGGGCTTGTTGCCGTGCTTCCAGGTGGTATTGGAGTGTACGAAGGGCTCATGACTGCAGTATTAGTTTCTGCGGGCGTCCCGGCTGGTCTAGCAATCTCTGTTACCGTTATGTACCGAGTGCTTAACTTAGCGCTCAGCCTACCCGTTGGCTACTTCTTCTACCATAAGGCGCTCAATAAAATGAGCAAACAAGCCAAACTAAAGGCGTAGGCTATGCAAGATGTAACCCTTGGTGTGAGCGAAGCAATTGAGCTTATTAATCACACGCTTGACGAAGCGTTTCCATTTATTTTAGTAGAAGGCGAGGTTTCGAGCTTTAAAGTAAATCAAGGAAAGTTT
>DLGX01000068.1:2761-3176 GCA_002482925.1 Candidatus Saccharibacteria bacterium UBA7683 | reverse complement strand
ATTTATTTTTAGAACTTGCTGTTCACGAAGACCAGCTTCATTACCCTGTGTACTACGCAATTGGTCGTGAAGGTAAAGCATGGAAAGACATTCCAGCTGATTCAACAGCTGACGGTGACTTAGAAGTAATCTTTGATGCAATAATTTCTGAAGTTCCCGCACCAAAAGTAGAACAAGACAAGCCATTCCAAATGCTTGTAACCGCTCTAGCTCACGATAACTTCAAAGGTAAGTACGCAATTGGCCGTATCAGTCGCGGGACTATTCAGGCCGGCGATGCAGTAGCAGTTTGTAAAAAAGACGGTACCGTTATTAAAGCTAAAGCCGAGCTTATATTTATGAGCCGAGGCGTTTCTAAATTTGAAGTTCCCGGTGGTATTGCTGGCGATATTGTACAAATTACCGGGCTCAAAGA
>DLGX01000068.1:1523-2713 GCA_002482925.1 Candidatus Saccharibacteria bacterium UBA7683 | reverse complement strand
GTACTTGAAGTAGAAGCGCCAACGCTGCAGATTTATCTTGGTCCGAACACCAGTCCTTTTAAAGGTACTGAAGGCGAATTTAATACCAGTCGTCAAATTGGCGACAGACTCGCGCGCGAACTAGAAATGAACATAGGACTTCGCGTGGAAGATCACGGAATCGGCTTTTTAGTAGCGGGTCGCGGCGAACTTCACCTTTCAGTACTAATTGAAACCATGCGACGTGAAGGCTTTGAATTTGAAGTAGGTCGTCCGCAGGTAGTTACCAAAGAACAAGACGGCCAAACAATGGAACCGCTTGAAGAACTTATTATTGAAGTACCAGCTGAACATGCCGGCGCTGTACAAATGGAGCTTGGCGCCAGGCGCGCAACCTTAAAAGAACAATTTACAACTGCTCAGGGCGCTACAAAGTTAATTTACGAGCTTCCAACTCGTGCACTACTCGGCCTTAGAAACGTATTAATTACCAATACCAAAGGTACGGTAATTATGAACAGCCTTACAGTTGGATATCAACCTCTTGGCCCAGCACTGCAGCAACTGCGAAACGGTGTATTAATTTCTTTCGAACAAGGAACTTCAACACCCTACAGTCTTGAAAACGCCCAAGAACGTGGCACATGTTTTGTAGGCCCGGGTGAAAAAGTTTATGCAGGCCAGGTGATTGGTCTTAACAATCGCGGTGACGATCTTGAAATTAATATTGTCAAAGAAAAACACCTTACCAACATTCGTTCAAGTAGTTCAGATGGTATTGTGCACCTTGTACCGCATGTAATTTTAAGCCTAGAACAATGTCTTGATTTTATTGAAAACGATGAACTTTTAGAAGTAACTCCGAAAAATCTACGTCTCAGAAAGCGTGAACTCGACCCGAGCAAGCGAAAACGCCAGAATAAAAAATAGTCGTTTCAGATTGGCTTAATAAAACTGTGATTAAAAGCACAAGCGCGGTGTAATGTATCTAACATTCCCAAGTGCACATGGCTGGTATAGTCTAAGGTGAACGGGAGAGGTAAAATGAGAGACTTTACGCTCAGCGAACAGAATAAAGACAGAATTCTAAACGGTTTATTGGTGTGCTCAATACTACTTCTTGTGGGTGGATTTATATATGAAACTCCCGTAAGAAAAGACACCTCGCCAGTTTCTAACAGCTATAGCAATCAGCAGCTCAGGCCGATTAC
>DLGX01000068.1:0-1382 GCA_002482925.1 Candidatus Saccharibacteria bacterium UBA7683 | reverse complement strand
GAAGTACTAAGTGTCGCTACATTAAATCTTCTCTAAGTAAACTCACACATTTTGCTTTCGCTTATGTATAATGAACATATAATCCGAAAGCTAAAGCATGAGCGTACGTACACACAGACCAGTAATTCTTGAACTCCATGAGCTTACAAAACGATATGGAAAATTCCGTGGCATAGAATCTGTTTCATTTAATGTTATGGCTGGCGAAGTCTATGGTTTTTTAGGTCCTAACGGAGCCGGAAAAAGCACAACTATTCGTACACTTATGAATTTTCAAAAACCAACAAGTGGTCATGCACTGATTTTTGGAAGTGACAGTGTAGAAAATGCTACCGAGCTAAAATCCAGAATTGGTTATTTAGCCGGCGATTACACTATGTACGAAAATCTTACCGGAATGCAGTATGTAACATTTATTGCTAATCTTCGTGGTACCGACCCGCGCGAAGCATTGCCGCTTGCAAAACGATTACAGGCTGATCTGGGCAAACGAATTAAAACGCTTTCAAGGGGAAACAAGCAAAAAATCGGACTTATCGCGGCCCTTATGCATGATCCTGATTTGCTGATTCTAGATGAACCCACCGCAGGGCTAGATCCACTCATGCAAAATGTTTTTTACGAAATTATAAAAGAACACACCGCCAAAGGTAAAACGGTGTTTATGTCTTCTCATATACTTTCTGAAGTCCAGCTAGTGTGTGATCGGGTCGCCTTTATGAAAGAAGGTAAACTGGCTGAAATTGTTGACGTACGCAGTCTTAAAAATGAAGGCAAAAAAGAAGTTGCCATTTTCAATCAGCCAGGCAATAAACTGATGCAGCTACCTGCATTTAGAGAGCTTGAGGTGCTAAGCCATACCAAAGAAAAAACAGTATTCATTACTAACGAACCAAGCAAGTCCCTACTACGATGGCTCAGTTTACAGCCAGTAGCAGATGTAACAATTCAAAACGTAACACTTGAAGATTTGTTTTTAAAACTCTACAGCAGTGATTCGGTAGAACCAGCCGTGCGAAAGGCGCGCAATGTTTAAAACTATTGCTTCAAAAACTTTATACGAAAAACGATGGTTTTTACTTGGTTGGAGCCTTGGGATTCTGGCAATGGCAGGTATTACCATTGCATTCTATCCTTCAATTAAAGATCAAGTAGGGCAGTTACTAGCAAGTGTTCCTAAGCAATTACAATCTGTAACGGGGAGTGCCGAGGATTACCGTACTATTGCTGGCTACATTGGAAGTGGCGTGTTTGAGCTTCGGATTCCACTGCTTACTTTGACTATGGCAATAATACTGGCAATTAATATCAGCGCAACCGAAGAATCTTCAGGTCAACTCGACCAACTTCTTGCACAGCCTATTTCTCGTACACGTATAGTG
>DLGX01000072.1 GCA_002482925.1 Candidatus Saccharibacteria bacterium UBA7683 | reverse complement strand
CAAGCACTTAGTTCAGTTCTTTTCGTGCGCGATCTTTTTGAGGATCGCGATTGTTGTTGGCATCATCTGTTGATAGCTCAACTTCAATGTCTGGCTTAATGCCTTCTTTGTCGATGTTTTTACCCTTAGGAGTATACCAACGAGCTACCGTTACTTTTAATTTTCCGCCATTTGGCAAGTCAATGAGTTCTTGCACACTACCTTTACCGAATGATTTTTTACCGATTAACTTTGCAACTCCGTGATCGTGCAGTGCGCCTGCAAGAATTTCACTTGCACTCGCGCTACCTTCGTTAATAAGCATTGTGGTTGGAATACCAGCAAGCGGTGGGTTATTGCCTGTGCGAAGCTCTGAGGTTGTTCTCCCGTCCTGTTTTTCAGCTACAACAACCTTGTTGTCGAGCCATAGCCCAGCAACCTTAACCGCTGCATCAAGGAGGCCTCCCCCATCATTACGAACATCAAGCACAATACCTTTTACGTTTTTTGATTTGAATTCCTGCGCCGCAGTGTTAGCAAGCGAAGCGGTATCATCGCTAAATCGCGTAATCTGAAGGTATCCGATGTTGCCTTCAAGAATTTCGCTTTTTACGCTAGGTACGGTAATTTGTGCGCGTGTGATTGTCAGTTCTAAGGGCGTATCACCTCTAATAAGACCGAGTTTTACATCTGTTCCAGCTTCACCACGAATTTTATTCACTGCCGTATCTACACTTAAATTCGTGGTCTCTTCGCCGTTAATCTTCACGATTACATCGCCACTGCGAAGTCCCGCTTTTTGTGCTGGAGAGTCTGTAATTGGCGAAATTACTACTAGGTTGTCATTTCGCTTCCCGAGTTCTGCGCCTATACCGCTAAACGTACCGTTAAGGTCATCTTGAAATTCAGTTGCTTCCTTTTCACTCATATATACGGTGTAAGGGTCACCTGCCGCATCTACCAAGCCTTTGTTAAGGCCGTCCTGCAGTTTTTGCATATCAAGCTTACCGTCGTACTTTTGCTTAAGCAGGTCGTAGACTTTTTCGACTGAAGCAAAATCAATATTCTGGCTTAACGTTTGATTCCCTTTATTGGTATACGGAGCGAAGAAGTAGTCGCCAACTGTCTGGAACCTGTTACCGGCTACAAACGCTAGCAAAATTGCCAGAGCTAATACACCAAAAGAAACCTTCTTTTGGTTTTTTGTTCGTTCCGTTACTGCGCTTTCTCTTTCTTTCATGCTCTAAAAATTGTACCATGGAACTAATGCTAAAACCTGAGATTTTTACGTTTAGAGAGCTTACACAGCCAGAGTTTTTGAAATATCAAACTGCACTACTGCCGGTATTGGTGCCGTTAGAACAAAGCCCTTTATGGGGTCAGTTCAACGATAACGTAGCTGGCCGCCAAAATCTTGGTAGTTTTAAATATGAAGAAAACAAAAAGCTAGTCGCACTTGCAACGGCCATTTTATACCACGAACGTGGTCGAGACTGGATCTGGATTAAGCATGGGCCAGTGTTTGCTACTGTACCGAACACTGAAATTATTAAAAAAATGTGCGCAACATTAAAAGCACAATTTCAAACGCTTGAAAATGCGAATCCAATTTTTATACGCGTTTCAATGCCGGGCAAAGCAGCACCACTTATACTGCCATTTGAACATACCATGTACGACGAAACAGTAGTGGCAGAATTAGAAAAAACTGAAGACGAGCTTTTTGCTGGCATGAGCCAAAGCGGTCGCCAGGGTGTACGAAAGGCCGTAAAGTGTGATGTTGAAGTAAAAGAAATCACTGATGAGAGAATCGAATACTTTTCTGAGCAATGCTACCCTATTTTAAAAGAAACCGGAACTCGTGATGGCTTTGGTATCCACCCGCTTTCAATTTATACTACAATGCTACAGAATCTTCCTGAGGCATCACACCTGTACGTGGCGCTATACGAAGGGGCAGTTGAAGCTTGGGCAATTGTAACCGAATACAACACTGTTGCTATGTATTACTACGGCGGGAGTAGTGCCAAAGCACGCGAAACATTCGCAGCATACGCACTTCACTGGGAAATTATGAAGATTATGAAAGAACGGGGCAACAAAACATATGATTTCATGGGTATTGCAGGAAAACACTTTCCTGCCCTAAAGAACGTTACTCAGTTTAAAATAAAGTTTTCCAAAAATATTATACCCGTGCCACTTACGTACGATCTTCCAATTCAGCCGCTAAAGTACCGAGCACTCTCAGTTGCCATAAAGATCAAGCGCAAACTGAAAAGATAGCAGATTTCAGCAAATAGATAACAGTAAGTTCTTTTACCAACTCTGTTATCTATTTGCTATTTGCTGATATCTACCACTTAAGGGAAGTGTATGAAACTAAGTCCTGCAGAGCTAATAACCGCTTCTGAATAGCGACCATCCCATGCGGCGTTGTATTGACTAATAAGAATTTTACCGCCGCCTAAAACTGCCTCTACATACATAGCATGTCCGTAGTAGCCTGCAGTTGAGATAGCAACGTCGCCTTCTCTTGGATTTCCATCAACTGGAATTCCCGCTCCTCGTGCATTGCCTGGCCAATTCTTTGCGTTCCCTCGGCCACCCCAGAATGGCATATTGCGACCAGATTGAGACACTTTAAATGCTGTGTAGCTTACACATTCGCGGTTATACATACCCCAGTTATCTGAACCGTCGTCTAACCCGTAGTTACAACCCCATCGGCCTTTAATACCACCGGCAGCATGTCCAGGGTATCCACCACCACAGTTTACGCCTGCTCCGGCACTTCCTATAAATCGTGCGTTAGCAGCTTTTTGTTGAGCGCGTAGACTCGCAATTTCTTTACTCAAAGCTTGAACCTGGCTATCAAACTGAGCCTTGTCTTGATTAATAGCCCCTAGTTTGGCGCCAGCTTCTGCGTTCTTTTGGTCTAAATTGCCTCGAAGCGCTTTTTGTTCTTCAAGAATTTGTGTAACTTCTTTTTTCTGGTCATCAAGTTGCTTCTTTAGGCGTTCAATTTCGTCCATTGTTGAACTAATATTGTCTTTTATACGATCTCGATATTCTTGTTTATCAACAAAATCGCCAAGATTCTTACTAGAAGCAATCATTTCAAGTGGAGTAATATCCCCTTCTATATACATAGAACGAATGTTAGCCGAAAGAAGATCTTTTTGCTCGTCTAGTTTTTTTGCAGCTGCTTCAATTTGCCCAGTGAGTTCTGTCTGCCTTGCAGTATTAGTGTCTATTTGAGCCTGAATTGATGCAATTTGATTCTGCAGGGCATTAATTTGAGACTGCACATCGTTTGCTTGAGCACCAAGATTACTAGCCTGGCCCTGGGCAACAGACTGTTCTTGCTTCTTCTGATTAATCATGTCGTCGAACTGATCTGCGTACACTGCAGCCGGCGCAAGGAGGGCTGAAATAACAACTGCACTTGCCGCCAAGAGTGGCGAAAGTTTAACGGTTGGCTTAGTACTGTGGTGTGTGTGGTGGACCATAGTTGCCTTCAGATTAGCATAAGCAGTATAACGAGTCAAATTTTTAAGTCTAAAAAACAACGTACACCACCATTTCATTAATACTACTTAATTGTTTTTATTTTAAGATGCTTGCGAATAGCGAGATATGAAGAAAATGCACCGATAATCATTCCTATTGCTATGGTTGCTGGAATGATAATCCAGCTTGAACTATTAAATCTAGTGACAGCAAGATTAATTTCTTCTACGTAACTCTGGAGCTTTACAACCTGTGTTAATGCACCCACAAAGAACAAGAACGACGCTATTATACCGGCGATTGCTCCGTAAATTGCAGCTTCAACAATAAACGGACCCCGTATATACCATTTGCTCGCACCTATTAGTTGCATAATTTCAATTTCATCTTTGCGATTAAATATTGTCATGCGAATAGTGTTTAGTATTACCAATATAGAAATCGCTCCGAATAGTACACTAAAAACTAAGCCGCCGTTACGCATAAACTTCGCAACATTACCCAATCTATCAACAGCTGTACGTTTTGCATCATCTTTGTATGAGTCTTTGTCAACAATTTCTTTATATTTTTCTTGACGAGTAATCTTAACTACTTCTTGTAGCTTTGCAGTGTCGAGAGTTTTTACGCGTATGCTTGCAGGAAAAGCATCCTTTGCTTGAGCAATAGCCTGCAAGGTTTTTATGTCGTCTTTATTTTGCTCCTCAAAGCTTGCACGTGCATCTTCTTTAGAAATATAAGTAATTTCTTTAACTTGAAGATCCTGATCGTTTCGAAGCTTCGTCGAAACCTCGTCAATTTGCTCTTTGGTTGCATCAGTTTTAAAGAAAATAGATACGTCAATTTTTTCAGTAAATGATTTTACAGTGTTATTAAGAGTGTAGCTTGCGAAAAACGTAACTAATATACACGCAAGTGTTATGGTCATTACTATTGTTGCAGCAACCGAAAGCCAAGTGTTGCGAAAAAAACTGTGCGCGCCAGTTACAAACACTCTTTTGGCATTGATAAGCTTACGCTTAAAACTACTCCCCTTCATTATCGATTTCCTCCGGCAGTATCAGCAGCAACCCGACCATGATCAATAGTTATAACTCGTCGTTTTAACTTATTCACGATATCTTGATTATGGGTAGTCATTAAAACTGTTGTACCGTGCTGATTGATTTTTTCAAGCACTGACACAACATCCCATGCATGTTTAGGGTCGAGGTTTCCAGTTGGTTCATCTGCAATTAAAATTTTTGGTTGGCGGACCACGGCGCGAGCAATAGCCACACGTTGCTGTTCGCCGCCAGAAAGCTCACGCGGAAAGTTCTTTTCTTTTCCGTTTAAACCTACCAAGTCTATGACTCGTGGCACAGTATAATTAATTTCTTTGTTGGTCATGCCAACAATTTCTAAGGCAAACGCAATGTTTTCGAATACGGTTCGGTTTGGAAGTAGTTTGAAGTCTTGAAAGATTGTACCGATTTTACGGCGCAGCAGTGGAACTTCTTTGTCTTTGAGACGATCGTAATCTACCCCGCCGACTACAATTTTGCCGTTGGTGGGTTTTTCTTCTCGGGTAAGTAATTTAAGAAGCGTGGACTTACCCGCTCCTGAGGTTCCTACAATCAGTACAAATTCTTTGGGTGCAATATGAAGCGACACTCTATCGAGTGCCAGCCCTTTCTTGCCGTATTTTTTAGTTACCCTATCAAGTAATATCACGCTTATGATTGTAACAAATATGTGCTCATCAGCAAACTAACAACTTAGTCGGTATGTAGATTTTCTATAGCACGCCGAAACGCATCGTCGTCTCGCGCAAGCTTCCTAAACCTTGCAATATCTTCCCTTGCACGAGCATCATCAGCTTCTTTAAGTTTTGCAGACTTTTCTTGTAATAGTTGCGGCGCCATTGCCTGCCAGTATAAAAAAAGTCCGAAGCCAAAGCCGGTTTGAAAATAAAGCCGTTCGTTCAGACGCGGGACCGTGAACTCTGCGCATTCTTCAAGCAGTACACTAGCTCCAATTACGCCGTCTATGCCTTTTTGACCCATCTGCGCCAATAAGGAAGCAGCTTGGGCGGAAGAAGACTCCTTGTGGCGATCTGCCCTAGAAGTTAAAGGTATTGAGTCAATTCGATTACGAACAGCAACTACCGTGGGCAGCAACCTGTTAACGCGAGGAAAGGTAATATTTCCTACCGCCAAACCAATGTCGGTGCCAAAATCAAATCTTTGCAGCCTTATACGTCTTTCGTGATCGGAAATTAGATCATCCGACTCGACCGCATACCCACACACTCTTCTAACTACACCGTTTGCCTGGAAACCGTCAGCTGCAGGAAATAGTTTGCCTCCCGACACTTCCCCATAGAGCGATGCATCGTACACAACTGCGCGTGCATCAAGAAGTTGGCCTTCAGTCATATACACAGGATCTCTGTATTCTAGTGGTGGAATCTCAGCGCTCATAAATCTCAAATCATTAATGAGTAATTAAATCTTGAGAATACTATACCATGTAAGTCTTAGTTTAAAAATGGTTCGAGTTCACCGTTTAAAACTTTTTCGACGTCTTTGACTTCAAATTTTGTTTTAGTATCTTTTACTAGTGTGTATGGGTGAAGCACATAGTTTCTAATTTGGTTGCCCCATGCAGCTTCTTGGTTCGGGCCTTTAAGCTCGCCTATTTTTTCTGCATGTTGTTCAAGTTGTAGCTGTGCGAGTTTGGAACGAAGAATCTTCATGGCAGTTTCTTTATTTTGTAGCTGTGAGCGTTCATTTTGAATAGAAACTACAATATTGGTAGGAATATGCGTAATACGCACTGCTGAATCTGTTGTGTTAACTGATTGCCCACCGTGACCCCCAGCCCGAAAGACATCTACACGTAAGTCTTTTTCATCTACTTCAACTTCTTCGGGCGCATCAATTTGAGGCAGAACTTCTACCATGGCAAAGCTAGTCTGGCGAAGATTATCTGCGTTGAACGGGCTAAGGCGTACCAACCTGTGTACTCCGTGTTCTCTTTGAAGTTTTCCGTATGCATTCACGCCACTTACGGAGATAACGGCAGATTTTATACCCGCTTCATCGCCAGTCGATTCTTCAATAACTTCTGTTTTGTAACCAGCTTTTTCTGCCCATCGCAGATACATACGTTCAAGCATTGCAGTCCAATCCATTGCATCAACCCCGCCAGCACCCGCATGAAGTCGTAAAATTACATCATGATCATCATAAGGACCGTTATATTTAAGGTCTTCTTGAAGTAACGCAAGTTGCTTTTGGGCGCTGGCAAGTTGTGTATGAATTTCGTCTTTTAAAGATTCGTCTTCTAATTCTGTCAGCTCCAGTAGTTCTTGTAATTTTGCGTGTAAAGAATTCCACGGGTCTAACACGGTTTTTAATTTTGCATGTTGCTTTGAAACTTCCTGTGCTCTTAGGTTATCGTTCCAAATAGCGGGGTCTTCCAGCTCAATTGTGAATTTCTCAAGTTTTTGTTGACGCTCAGTAAAACCAGCAGACTTCCAAGATTTTTCTAATGCATTAATGAGTTCAACAACGCGTTTTTTTGTTTCGTGCATGTAGCTATTATACCGTAGTAATGAGCTGACTCGACCAATCTTGATTTGGATTGATCTTTTCATAGTCAAATTTTGATTCTGTAACACTAAATGGAAGTTCGTACGTACCTACAAAGCGCTGCTTTGCCATCTGGTACGCTAAGCGCAGCTCATCAACTTCACCGACGCATTCAAATGGCTTCATTACATCGTCAACACCAAGTAAGCCCTTAAATGTTTCGGCGAGACTTGGTTTCACAAATAAATCTTGACCACCAAAAAGCGATTGCAGTTCTTCAGGCTCAACGAATGGAGCAAATAACAGATAACTATTTGCGCATTTTGGGCATTCACCACACCACGTAAGCTGTGAGTTGTCTTCGCCTTGTTGGTAGTTAGCAAGGTTGCATGAAGAAAAACTATGACCGAATTCTTTCCAGCATTTTTCTACAAACAGCTCGGCAATTTTTAGTTCGCTATATCCGCGAAGCGGCGATCCAATTTTAATTTCTGGTGCAATGTATTCGTGTACATAGGTGGCGAGCAGTTGTTCAGCTTCCCAAGTTTTTGACCACTGGTGGTTAACCTTCAAATCACCAATATGTTCGTGCGCTTCCCCGCCCTCCGCACCGATAGATGTTAAGATCTTGTTTTCACCATGTAAGATTGCGTCTATCAGCGCGTAGCTTTCCATTATGTAAGTAACGGGTACGTGACCGTTAAGCCCGCCATCGTGTGTTGCCGCTAGCAAAGCTTCAACATCTAGAGTTCTTTGAATTGTTCTGACGCTCGATTGAAGTTTATTGAGTAACTGTGGATATGTATTTGATGATGATGTGTACATAACAGTGTAGGAAACACTGTTATGTTCAAGCAGCTTAGCCATAAGAAGCGAATCTTTACCGCCACTTTGGAGTGCTAGAACACCTTCACTCTCATAATTCACCGCTGTTTTATGTGCACCTTCGCCTGAAAACACTACGATATCCACTTGAGTAAGATGGTTTTCAAAAATAAATTGACTGAGTCCATTTGTATATACCTCTTGCAAAAAAGTAGCCTGATATTCATCTGGCTGGGCAACCTTGAAGATCACTTTTTTGGTTGGAAATGCTTTGTAATATGACGTTCCAGCTGTGTAAAATGCAAGTTGCAGTGCATTGTTAAGAGCTACTTTATTGACACTGCCTGAATCAAAATTACTAAACTGAACTTTTTCAACAAACTTTCGTAGCCCATCAAAGCTGTAATGAAATTCGGCTACGCCAGTTTCGTGGTTAAACGAATAGTCTTCGAATGTGAATTCTTTATAAGGTGATTGGTAGCTCATGCGAATTCCTTTACGATTTTTTGAAACGCTTCTCCACGGTCTTTAAAGTTTTCAAACATATCAAAACTTGCACAGCCCGGACTTAGAATTATCACATCACCCGCTTCGGCTGAGAGACGCGCGAATTCAAGTATTTTATTAAAATCCTGTGTTTCCATAATTTCGTAAGAATCTATGGCGAGTTTGTCTAAAGCTTGTGCAATTTTATGCTTTGTCTGACCTATGAGTACAATTTTTTTAATATTTTGTTGTTCAGCAATAGCAGTGGCGAGTTCAGCAAAATCTAGTCCTCTATCGAACCCACCACAAATAAGTATTTCTGGCTGTGTAAATGACTTGATTGCCGCAATTGTGGCGCCTGGTGCTGAAGAAAAGCTGTCATCAATAAATGTAATGCTGTCTGTAGATGTTACAACTTCTAATCTATGAGGTAATCCCTTAAAATCGCGTAGGGCAGATTTAATTGCATTGATATCTTGAGTATACTTCCAACTGGCAGTTACTGCGGCACAAATGTTTTCTAAATTATGCGCGCCGATTAAACCGACATCATCTACATGGCAGATTTCTTCATTTTGAATTGTAATGATTCCATTTTCAACGTAGGCACCATCGCGGTTCAAATAATGTTTTATAGATGCTTTAGAGTGTTGAGCAATCTGATTTGCATAGTGGTTTGTAGGGTGTACTACTGCTAAATCTCCCGAGGTTTGATGTTTTACAATGTTTGCTTTTGCGGCTATGTATTCTTCCATAGATGCGTGAATGTCCATATGATCTGCTTCAATCATAAGTACCACAGCAGTTTCAGGTGATTTTTCTAGATCCCATAACTGGAAACTAGAAAGTTCAAACACTACTACATCTGTAGCTTTAACTTCGGGTAAAACCGTAAGCGCTGGTGTTCCAATATTACCCACCAAATGAACCCTAATGCCTGAATTTTCTAAAATTTTTGCAATCAGTGTGGCGGTTGTACCTTTGCCTTTAGTGCCTGTAACGCCGATTATTGGTGCTTGGCATTTTTCAAAGAATTCATTGGTTGCTGACCATACTTTAGCTGTTGTATTAAGCTTGTCAGGCCTGAGAGGTGGAGTGCGAATGACAAGATCAAAATCATTCAGATGATCAAGTGCGGTAGGTCCTAAAATTGTTTTGGCATTTTCAGGAAGCTCAGAAACATGTTCGTTTTCATCAATAATTGTGACGTTAGCTCCTAAAACCCTCCAGTATTTATAACTGGCCTTTCCTTCTACACCATAACCAATGATTGCTACATTCATAGTTACTTCCAAAGTTTAGCAAGTTCTGCGTACAGTTCATTTACAAAATCTTGGCCGCAGTTACCGAGTACGCCAAAATCCCATAAAGCTTCTTCGTGAAAGGCCTGGGCGATTTTAGTTACACGATTAGTAGTAACGCCTTTAATTCGTTCGGGAACTCTGTCGTAATCCATAATTTCACCAGTGAGCCCATATTCGTAACTATAGCCACTTAAAATGCTGTTTACTGTTTGTGCGCCCATCTGGAAACTTCCAAGTGCATAATTTTTGGAAGTTTTGAGTAGTTCAGGTGTAACCCCTCCGCCAAGCACTGTTTTTAAATGCTTTACAATCACCTGAATGGCTTTTTTGGCGTTTTCTGGGCTTACTTGAAAATCAAAATCCCACACACTGTAGTCATGGCCCCGACTGCCCGAAGACCAGATGTAATATGCTAGGCCCTTTTCTCGGATATCACCCAATATCAGTGAATCCATGGTAGCGGTCAGAATATTATTGAGCGCCCGAAGCGCATCAATTTCTGGCTCAGTTACACGGCGTGGTAGAAGCATACTGAAGCTAACGTAGAGTGATTCTACAGTTTTATTTTCTACATACAGTGGTGCATTTTGCTTTTTAAGTTCTGTTGTAGGAAGCTCTATGCGCTGCCCTGTTGGCAATGTTAATTTTTTTTCTAAGATATTTGTAATCTGTTCCCGGCGGCCTTTTAAGTTGCCCGCTATTGCAAACGAAATATTTTCTAGGCTATGGGTTTTATTATAATGATTTCGCACATCAGCCAGGGTAATATCGCCAAGTTTGTTTAGTCGTGCTCGATCACTGTTTACCAAAAAGCCCAGACGTTCAGAAAGCGCAATTCCAAGTTGTCTAAAGTAGTTGTTGAGGTACCCCGTAAGTTCTTCGCGCACGTTTCCAATTTCAGCCGTGAACTCTTCTTGAAGAAATAGTGGCTTTGAAATTGAAAGCATCATTAAATTAAGCATTCGATCCCATTCAAAATCCGCGCACTCGCCTACGTAGCCAACATTATAAGTATTGGTGTATGCGTTAGAATAGGCACCGTTCTTCTTTACTTCGGCTTCAAAGTATCGAGCTTTTTTGAATTCTTCATTCGCGCCGCACAGCAAATGTTCCATTACGTGCGGAGTTTCCCACTTGCCTATGTCAGCAAGATAGTATCCAGCACGAAGATTAAAATCATAACTCATCACAGTTGCCTGTGGAATGTCTATTAATAAACCTTTGACACCGTTTTTTAAACGAACTTCTCGGACTTTATGCTGCATGATTACTAGTGTACAGGTTTTACAGTTTAGGTTCTAGGTAGAAATATATTGGTGTTTTATGAATTTAAGCTTAGAATATGAATATGTTAAGATCTTTTTCATTTGATTTATTTCCGCTGATCTTTTTAGCAATTCCTGGCTTACTAATTTTTGACATTTTCTATACTGGGAAGTACGCACCTACAAATTCGAAGGTTTTTTGGTTGCTTGTTGTTGTTTTTGGACCATTTGTCGTACCATTTTTCGGTATTCTCATCTGGATCGTATATCCTTTCGTTGGCCACAAGGCACTACTGAGAGAATCTGTAGAAGCGCTTGAATCAGAGCATAACCAAAGTCGCCTACAGCCACCAGCTAATACCTTTAGTGAACAAGTAGATTCAACGCCTGTCACTATCTCAGAAAACTTTAAACCGTCTGTTAGTCCAACACAGACGGTAGGATTCTACACTCCAGAAACTATCGAGAAGTTTAAAAATACTACTTCAATAATTGGCGGTATTCTTTCTGTCATTATGATTCTTGCCGGAATGGCACTGCTTGGATTTATGATTCTTATTGCAATTGTAATGTATCAATGCAGCCGCCCAGGCGCGAAATGTATGTAAAAACACTTGCCAAAAAAATATTTTTATTAGGACAGATGGTTCGCGTTCGAACAACAATTCTAATGTTCTTATTTGCATTGATGGGTTATTTTTATGCTAATGATTCTACATCGCCGATGAAACTTGTTTTGATACTTATTGTACTCGCGCTCTGGTATGCAAATGGAACTTCGCTCAACGATCTAGCCGATGAAGAAATCGATAAGGTTAACCTCAAGCTATTACAGGGTGAGAGACCACTTGTTAAGGGTAACGCGGCACGAAGTGAACTGAGAACACTCGCACTAGTATCGGCCGCTCTGGCATTTTGTCTAAGCATTTTGATATCCCCACTCGCGGCCGTTTATACAACGTTTGGTCTTTTATATGGCTACCTTTATTCCACACCACCGTTTAAAATTTCTTATCGCGGGGTTATTGCAACACTTAGTCTTTCGGCATTGTATGTGTTCTATCCGTTTTTTCTAGGACTTGAAGCAAGTAATGCACTGCACTTAGATATGGCTCGAACCACCCTTTTAACCCTAGCTTTATATGCATGTTTCATAGCTCGTATTCTACTAAAAGATGTGAGAGATGTTGCTGGTGATAAAAAGTTTGGTAAGCGAACATTCATTGTTCGTTACGGCCAAGCTACAACTGCAATAACTTCAGCTACCTTCTGGGTAGCAGGAATGTGTGGTCTTCTCGCCTATTGGAACAACACGTTATTCACCATAGCAAGTATTGCCCTTTCTTTGCCCATTGTGGCAGTGCTAGCAAATCTTGCAAAAGAACAGTTACTTGAAAATAAACTTATTTACGTAGCTACACTGGGAAGGTTTGCAAACGGCATAGCATTTTTGGTTTTTATTTTAATACTTCCACTAAGTCAGCAAGAGCAAACTTACACACTTATTGCAGCATCCGTAATATTTTTAGCAATGGGCACAGAAGCGTTGCTACATCTTAAAAAACCGGCTTAGTACTAGTGGTTTTTCTTCCGATTTTGACGTTGCTGCTTGCGAGTCTTTTTAATTGTGGTTTTCTTTTTAGTGTTCGGAATTACTATTCGTTTTACTACTTCACCTTCAAAATCTTCAGCATTCGAAGCGACCCCTGTGGTAATTTGGTTCGCGTTATCTGTTGCTTGACGAGCCATTTTAGTGAGCTCGGTTTCAACCGCTTGTTGAACCTGGTGAGGCTGAAGATGATTAAGACCCTTTACTACTTCAAAACGCAAAGTTGCCTGCATAGTTTCAAATAGTACCTGGCCTTCTCGACGATATTCTACTAATGGATCTTTCTGACCAATTGAGCGCCAACCGATGCCGTTT
The DNA here is from genome assembly GCA_002482925.1 of Candidatus Saccharibacteria bacterium UBA7683. GTDB lineage: Bacteria > Patescibacteriota > Saccharimonadia > Saccharimonadales > UBA7683 > UBA7683. Next base: position 7,144 of record DLGX01000072.1, on the reverse strand, counting down.
CTGAGGTGTTCCATGTTTTCCAGATGTTCCATCCAAAGCTGATCGAGTACCTGCATAACGGCTTCTCGTTCAACTTGACGCATTAGGTCGGTACCGAGTGCTTCTTCTCTGTCTACATACAGTTCATAACCATACTCTTTGAATCGTTTGGTACGTTCTTTTTCATCTTGAGTGGTTTTAAGGTCTTTGAGCTGTTTTTCACTGAGAGGAAAAACCGTTTGAAGTTCTCGGTAGAATTCTTTTTTATCAACCGGAGTAATTTTTGACCAGCTTTCAGCTTCTTGTTCTACCATTTGCTTAATTTGTTTGCTGATATCTTCGGCTAGGAGGGCACGTTTGCGAATAGTATAAACTGCTTTACGATGTCGGTTCATGACATCGTCGTACTGCACAACATTTTTACGGGAATCGTAGTTATAGCCTTCAACCTTTTTCTGTGCATTTTCTAGCGTTCGTGAAACGGCTCGGTTTTCAATGGCTTGATCTTCTTCAATACCAAGTCGATCCATAAGTGAACGAACTCTATCGCCACCGAAGATACGCATAAGATCATCTTCACAAGAAACATAAAACTGAGTCATACCAGGGTCGCCCTGTCGTCCACAACGACCACGAAGCTGATTGTCGATTCGACGTGATTCATGTCGTTCTGAGCCAATTACCACAAGTCCACCGAGCTCTTTCACACCTTCGCCAAGCACAATATCTGTACCACGACCAGCAATGTTAGTAGCAAGCGTTACGCCGCCTTTTTGACCAGCCTTAGCCACGATTGCAGCTTCAGATTCGTTATTCTTAGCATTAAGCACCTGATGGGGAACTTTTGCTTTGGTAAGTAGCTCTGAAAGTAGTTCGTTCTTTTCAATAGAAACGGTACCAATCAAGACTGGCTGACCTTTTTTATGAAGTTCTTTCACTTCGCGAATCATGGCTTTGAATTTGCCAGCTTCAGTTTTATAAATACGGTCTGTTCTATCTTCACGAGCAATCGGACGATTAGCTGGAATTTCAATTACATCTATGCCGTAAATCTGGTTGAATTCTTCCGCTTCGGTAGATGCTGTACCTGTCATACCAGCAAGTTTGTCGTACAAACGGAAGTAGTTCTGGAATGAAATGGTCGCGAGTGTTTGGCTTTCTTGTTGTACCTCTACGCCTTCTTTGGCTTCAATTGCCTGGTGCAACCCTTCGTTGTAACGACGACCGTGCATTAAACGGCCGGTGAATTCATCTACAATAACGATTTCGCCGTCTCGTGAAATTACATATTCTTTCTCTCGACGGAATAATGTTTGTGCTTTAAGCGCTTGGTCCATGTGATAGATTAAACGAATATGTTCTGGGTCGTAAAGATTCTCAATTTTTAGAAGCTTTTGAATTTTTTCAATACCAACGTCGTTAAGTGCAACCGAACGACGTTTTTCGTCGAGTTCGTAATCTTCAGGTGTTAGTTTTCGAGCAATTTCTGCAAAGGTAGAATAACCTGTACCGCTTTCGCTTGAAGGCGCAGAAATAATAAGCGGAGTTCTCGCTTCATCGATTAAAATTGAATCTACTTCATCTACAATCGCGAAGTTAAGTTCACGTTGACGAAGGTTTTCTGCAGTGTTCACCATGTTGTCGCGCAGGTAATCGAACCCGAATTCGTTGTTTGTACCGTAGGTAATATCTGCGGCGTAGGCTTCTCTTCGAGTACACGGTTTAAGGTGTTGCATACGCTCATCTGTGTGATCGTTGTTTATAAATTCCTCGTCATAAATAAATGATTGGTCTGCAATAATGACACCAATGCTCATGCCAAGCGTGTCAAAAACTGCAGCGTTCCAGCCAGCATCACGTTGTGCAAGGTAATCATTTACTGTAACAACATGCACACCTTTACCAGTTAAGGCGTTGAGGTACACCGGTAACGTCGCAACAAGAGTTTTACCTTCACCAGTCTTCATTTCTGCCACGTTGCCTTCATGAAGCGCCATACCGCCAATAAGCTGTACATCGAAATGACGTTTGCCAAGCGTACGCTTAGAAACCTCGCGCACTACGGCAAACGCATGCGGTAAGATTTCATCAAGGGTTTTTTTATTTTTAAGTTGTTTTTTGAATTCTTCTGTTTGTTTAGCAAGCTTTTCTAAGCTCATTTTTTCATAGACAGATTCAAGTTCATTAACTTTTATAACTTGTTTTTTTAAACGCTTAACGGTTTTAGCCTGCGGGTCACCGAAAATTTTTGTCAGCACATTTTTCTTCATGTAAGTATAACTTCCCTCTCTAAAAATACCTCAATATAACCTTACCATTGTACGCCAAACGAGTATGATCTAAAAGAGTTCTAGGAAACTTTTAAGAATTACGCTGGTTGCGGAAAAAACGGCGGAGCTTACCGCGATGATCTTGCTTATCACCACCATGAAGATCTTTGTATTTTTTTAATTGATTTTTAATTTTGGTTTCGACAATGTCTATTGCCGCAAACATATTCACGGTAGATTCTTTTGCCATAACCTGTTGATCTGGCAGGTGCACAATAATTTCACACTGGTTTCTATCACTCTTGGTTTTCAGCTCGGAAAGTTTTACTTCTACGTGCATGCTCTTTCTTGCATGTCGCGGAACGAACCGGTCAAGCTTGCTGACCTTTCGCACTGTGTATTTTTTTAAATCTTCGCTTAGTTCGTAGTGAATACCAGAAATGTCTATGTGTGAAATCATTTTGCTCCTTTTGTTTGTAGTTCTATTATACCGTAGATCCAGCAAATAGATTTTAGCAAATAGCGACTAGATTCGTTTCTAAACCCCACAGATCTCTGTTCTATTTACTATTTGCTTCTATCTGAGATCTAAATCTTTTCTTTGCCACCCATAAATGGCTGTAACACTTTAGGAATTTTTACAGAGCCATCTTCTTGCTGATTGTTTTCAATAATTGCTATCGGGCCGCGGCTTGAAACCATTGCGGTGTTGTTAAGCGTATGAACGTACTCCACCTTACCTTCTGTTGTTCGATATCGAATATTAAGCCGCCTGGCTTGATAGTCAGTTACATTTGAACAACTTGTAAGTTCACGGTATTCGCCGTCAACAGGACTCCAATATTCGAGGTCGAATTTTTTATAGGCGGGCGCACCTAAATCTCCTGCTGCAATGGCAAGCTGCTGGTATGGAATTTCTAGATCTTGTAGAATCTCTTCGCCGAGTGCTAAGAGTTTTTCATGCCACTGGGCGCTTTGTTCTGGCACGCAGAAAACATATAGCTCTACCTTGTAAAACTGGTGGACGCGGAAGATTCCTTTACTGTGCTTACCGCCTGCGCCTGCTTCCATTCGGTAACAAGGACTCCAGCCTATATAAAGAAGCGGAAGACTTTCAAGATCTAAAATTTCATCTTTATGATATGCAGTTAGTGGAATTTCAGCAGTAGCAATAAGGTGAAGATCTTCGCCTGCAATTGAATATATCTGCTTTTCTTCGCCTCGTGGTGCATAGCCAGTTCCGCCGATAACTTCGCTGTTAACCATATTTGGCACAATCATTGGTGTAAAACCGTGTTCGATTCCTTTTTGAAATGCATACTGAGTCAGCGCCATTTCAAGCTGTACTAAATCGCCTTTTGAATAATAGAACTTGCTACCGGCAACCTTTGCTCCACGTTCAAAATCTACTAAGTCGCGTTCTAATAACCAGCTCAGGTGATCTTTTGCACTTGTTTTTTTGGCTTCGCCCCAAGTTTTAAGTGATTGATTAGCTTCTTCTCCACCAAGCGGTGTGTCTTCAGAAAACAAGTTAGGAACTTCATTAAGCAGTTCTTCGTATTCTTTCTGGGCTGGCCCGTACTCGGCTTCAAGTGTTACTAGTGTTTCTTTAATTCGCTTGCCTTCTGCAATTAGTTCAGGTGAAGGCTGGCCATTTTTCATCTGTGCAGCGGTTTCGTTCTTTGCTTTGCGAAGTTTTTCAATTTCTTGCAGAAGTTCGCGCCGTCTTTCATCTACCGTTAACAATCTGTCGATATCAACTGATACGTTTTTGGCAGCAACTGTGTTTCTGATTACTTTTTGATTTTCTCGTATGAACTGCATGTCTAGCATGTAAACTATTCCTTTTTCTTCAGTTTAAGTTATAAGTTCATCTGTTTTTGGACTCATCCACTAAAGCGCATCGATGAGATGGCTTAGCGAGTCAATCCTGACGAACGTATCTTGTACATGGTTTTTAGTATACATCAGATGTAGAAACTAGTCATTTTTAATACCTGTGAAAACAAAAAGAGCCGGCTTTATGCCAGCTCTTCCCGCTTGTTTGTTTTATCTTATTATACTACAAATCTTGGAAATCGGTTGTGCTTGTTGTGCTAGAAGGCACGAGTTTTTCAAACTCAGCTTTCAGTTCATTTACCGAAATCGAATCTGTTGGTTTTTCAACTGTTATGTTCTTGGCATCTAGTTTTATTTCAGTGTTGAAGTCGAGTGCAAATTCTTTATCACTCGCTGTTACTTTGAACTTGGTTGGTCGTCGAGATTTTTTGCCAACCCACAGTTCTACTACTGGTTTAACATCGTCATCTTTGGTTGTAGGACTTTCGTTCTTAAAACTTTCTTCAATATTCTTTTGGCTAATTTCACAATCTTGCTTAAGCGTAGCGAATGATTTCATTTCTATAACTTGTTTTGCAAAACCTTCAGCTGCTTTATCGTTAAAATCTAACTTATAGTGGAAGCTTGATTCATCTGAAGCTTTTTCAGTTTTAAGTTTTTCGCTAGCAACAATAAATTGGTTTTCTTTAAATAGTTTTTTAAGTTGCTTTTTATCGTCTTTAGAAAGCTTGAGATTTTGAACTGCGGCAGTACACTTATCTACTTTTTGTTCGTCTGCCATGCCAAGCTGCTTTAAATCATCTTTTGTAATCTTAACCCATTTATTATCAAGCTTTGAAATAATTGGATCGAGCGTACTTGTATACAAACTAAACTCAGGCTGGCTGGCTACTAGTGTGTTTAGTGTTTGCTTGAGATTTTCTATTTTGAAGTACAGCTCATCTTCACCAAATACCACGCCCGAAGTTTTAACATTATATGTTTTACCCGCAAAGGTAACTGTTACGTCTGCGCTACCTTGACCATTTTCACCAGACGATTTTCCGTCGAACTTTATGCTAACTTTCGCTGGGTTATCGCCTTTTGATTCAAAAGAAAGTTCGCCTATTGTCGAAGACGGTTTTTTGTCTAAAAGGTCGCTCGCAGTATTAGCAAGTGCGTCTGCGAGTACTTTTTCGGGTTTATTGTTCATGTAAACATATGCGCCAGCAAGCACCACGCCCGCAAGTACAATTACTGCTAGAACGATGCCTATAAACAGCATCTTTTTTGACTTCTTTGCTGGTGCGAAGTTTAGCTGTGGGCCTACTTGTGGCACTGGTGAGACATCTGGAGATCCAGAAATACTTGGCTGTGGTTGCACAACTGGCTCATTATTAGTTGCCTCATTAGTTTTCTGCTCGTCCATTACACCCCTCCTTTACGTTAATTCTAAGTATAACCAGTTTTTAAGGAGGTGCAAGTAAGGTTATTCGGTGCGGAGCGCTTCTACAGGATCGAGTTTCCCTGCTTTTCGTGCAGGCAGTATACCTGCAAGTATAGCAACTAGCATTAGCCCTAAAATAAGTGTCAGAATTGGAGCGGCTTCAAATATTAAGAGCTTGTTGCCTTCTCCTAGCTCGATTGCCTTCGTTATGACCGGATTTAATAGAGTTCCAAGTATAAAGGCAAGTCCAGCACCCAACGATCCGCCAAGTAGGCCAATCCACGCTGCTTCGAACCTAAACAGCCATGCAATATCACGTCGACGCATACCGAGAGCTTTCATGAGGCCAATCTGTTGTGTACGCTCAAGTACACTTATGTACTGCGTGTTGATAACACCGAATACAGAGGCAATAACTGCTAGGAATGCAAAGCCAATTACTATACCTTGTAATATGCTAATAAATTGCAGTAAAAACTTCTGCGTTTCCTCTACCGACAATGTCGTATAGCCAAGGTTTTTTAGCCGCTCTTGAACCGCTTTAAGCTTTTCTGAATCTTCCCCATCTTTTACTTTTGCGTAAACAGACGGATACTTTTGATAATCTTCAGTTCCTTGGGTAGTTACATCATTCAAACGAAGCGCGGTAGCGTTATTAACAAAAAGATATAGCTCAGTACCCGGCTGTGCAGTAACTGGCTTTTTAAGTACGCTCGTGATCACAAATTCTTCGTTTACTAGTGTACCTGCGCTAAGTGCGGCAAGCTGTTCTTGTGTTGCTCCATTGGTTAGTTGTTTTGCAAGCTCAGCTGAGCTAACAGATTTCCGAACTGCTATTGTTACTGTTTGGTTGAGTGCGGACGTTGCATCTTTAAAACCAAGTGAGCTTAAGTATCCTTCTGGCAGAAGTATCTGATTATCTTCTAGATTCCCGCTCTTTGTGCCTGCAAGAAGCTCTGGTTTTTGCGCAGGACTCGTTGCCTGTAACGTTGCAATATACTTTTTCTGGCCAGGTCTCGTAATGTAGCTTGCGTTGACGCTCACACCTTCACGAACAAGTTCAACCCCTTCGGTATTTCGTATCTTTTCAAGATCAGCTTGGTCTAGGCGTTTCACCTGCGTAATCGCGCCAGCATTGCTAAGCGATGCCCCAAAATTAGAATCATATTCACGCGGCTTGCTAGTATCGCCATTGCCTAGTACCTGATCGTCTTTTGTGACAATCAGTTCGGCAGGATCAAAATTATCACTAATAACTTGGTCAATGAATACTTTTGCGCCAGTACTTGCTGCAATCGTTAGTGTTAGCGTGAAAGCACCAACACCAATTGCCAGTGCGGTAAGTATTGTTCGGACCTTTGCGTGCCTTAAACTACGCCCTGCTCTTCGAGTTATATCTGCTATTTTCATAGTTGCACCTTCTTCGCTCTGACAGTTGAAGCTGCTGATTCTTCAATTCTGGCAATCTCACCGTCTTTTACATAAATTCGAATGTCGCACTTTGCTGCAAGTTCGTCGTCATGGGTAACAATAATGAGAGTCACGTTCTTCTTTTTATTATAGTCGAACAAAAGCTTCTCAATTTTAGCACCTGTTACAGAATCGAGGTTTCCAGTTGGTTCATCTGCAA
>DLGX01000046.1 GCA_002482925.1 Candidatus Saccharibacteria bacterium UBA7683 | reverse complement strand
TATTATTGATAAGCCCGTAATTCAATACGTTGTTGAAGAACTGGTTACCGCAGGAATTGAAGACATTATTATTGTTACGGGGTACCACAAAAGAACTATTGAAGATCACTTTGACACGGTAAGTGGAGACCTAAAAGAAAATCTTATTGCAGGTAACAAGCTCGGGATTCTGGAAGATCTAGAAAAAATATCAGATCTCGCTAACTTTATTTATGTACGCCAGAAAGGACCGTACGGTGCTGCAACTCCGGTACTCAACGCTGAACACATAATCGGCGATGAACCATTCGTATACCTCTTTGCCGATGATTTTATGGTTGGAAGCCCAAACCGTACTGAGCAGTTACTTACGCAGTATGAAAAAACGCCTGGCTGTATTTTGGCTTGTAAAAAAGTAGAAGAAGACAGCGAATATGATCGGTACGGTATTATTGGTGGCGAAGAACTCGAAGAGGGTTTAGTAAAAATGTCTCGGATTATAGAAAAACCGGGTAAAGAAAACGCGCCCGGAAACCTCGCAAGCATTGGTGGTTACGTACTAACTCCAGATATTTTTGAAAAAATTCGGATTTGCGCAGATGAACTTTCTGAAGGACAAGAACTTCAAATTCAACCAGCAATGCAGATGCTTATTAATGAAGGAAACCCCCTCTATGGCCTTGGCGTTAAAAACTTTGGCTACTATGATACCGGCGACAAACTAGGCTATCTTAAAACTGTTGTTGATCTTGGACTTACCCACGAAGAACTTGGCGAAGATTTTCACGAATACCTAAAAACACGACTGGCCAAATGAACATACTCGTTACCGGTGGTACAGGATATATAGGTTCTCATACGGTTGTCGAGCTTCTTGAGCGTGGTGACGAGGTAGTAATTGTCGATAATTTAGTTAATAGTAGCAAAGCAGTACTAGGTCATATTCACGCAATTACTGGAAAAACACCAAAATTCCATGAAGCAGATGTAGCAAACTACGAAAAACTTGATGCAATATTTAAAGAACATAATTTTGATGCGGTTATTCACTTTGCAGCCCTAAAAGCTCCGGGTGCTTCAGTCAAAGAGCCCGTTTTATATTACGAAAACAACGTTAATTCCACCCTTACGCTTGCAAAAGTTATGAAACAACACGCCGTTGCACAGATTGTGTTTAGCTCTTCTGCGGCTGTATACGGACTTCCTTCTGGCGTTCCTATTCATGAAACGGATAATGCGCTTAATGCCACAAACCCCTATGGTCAAAGTAAGGTTATATGTGAACGCATTTGGCAAGATATCGCTAAAAGTGACCCTAGCTGGAACATTACATTGCTACGCTACTTCAACCCTATTGGCGCACACGAAAGCGGCATAATCGGCGAGGATCCTAACGGGCCACCAAATAACTTAGTGCCTTATATTTCGCAAGTAGCTGTAGGCCGCAGAGAATTCTTAAATGTATATGGTGATGATTATGACACTCCTGACGGAACAGGAATCCGAGATTATATTCATATCACAGATTTAGTGAAGGGCCACGTTGCCGCACTTAGCAAATCACACAGTGGTGAAGCAGCCGTGTATAACCTAGGCACAGGAACCGGCTACTCTGTTTTTGAAACCATTGCCGCATTCGAAAAAGCTTCAGGTAAAAAAATACCGTACAAAATTATGCCCCGTCGTGATGGTGATATTGCGCGGTGCTATAGTGATACCTCAAAAGCACTAAGCGAGCTTGGCTGGAAGGCAGAAAAAACACTTACTCAGATGTGCGAAGATGCTTGGCGGTGGCAGTCACAGAACCCTTCGGGATACCGTTAGCTAGAACTACGCCAGCGACCCCCCACCATACATATGCAAGCGTGTCGTCAGCCCAGACATGAAGTAGCAGGTTGGCAACTGAAATTCCTAGAAGTGAAGCAAAAAGCGCAAGTGCAAGCGGATCGTTCTTTCGCAGAAATAACTCTTTTGCGACTAATGCTAAGAACGCGATAAACAAAGCTAGACCGAATACACCAACTTCTTGCCCAATTTGCAGGTAATAATTTTCTGCTAGTTTTGTTCCTTTTTCGTAGTAAAACGAAGCTGGCCCGGCACAACCAGGGCCACACCCCGTAAGTGGGGCACGAAAAATATCCTTAATGCCTTGTTTAGCAGAAGTAAGGTGTGCGCCGTTAGACGTCACCTCGCCACCTGTTTCGGGATTATCATGAAGTATTACATTCTGCACAAATGAAGTGTCGCGTAGTTGATACAACACTACACCAAATACACAAACTGCAATAAGTCCTGCACCAACCGCATACAACCGTAACTTCTTACCTAGCATAAAGAAGACAGCCACTGCTATCGATACGGCAAAGCCAATCCAAGCGGCTCTACCGTGCGTGCCGTACAGCGAAACTAGCAAACCCAAGAACAGCACACTACTCACAAGCATATAGTTTTTTGCATCACCCGTTTTGCCTCTTCTTAGCCGTGCATATAAAATTGGTACTACGCAAACCAGTAAGGCACCCGGCAGAATAAGGTATGCGCCGAGTGGGTTCGGGCCTCTCAGCGTACTCATAATTCTAATTTGATCTGGCTGATCGTCTATATTATTAGTTGGTGCAATGGTAACGCCTTTTTCGTACCCGAAATGCGAAAGAAAATTATTCGGCAGTACAAAAAGCTGGAGTATTCCGAAAAACACCACTAGCGTACATGGTGCTAAAAGTATCACTGCAAGCGAACGCCTGGAAAGCTTTAGTGAAGAAAACAACACAAAACTTACAAAAAAGAAGAGTATTATTCTTAAATTAATTGCCAGTCCGTAGAGCACTGCATCAGCATCTCTACCAACAAGAAGTGTGATGATTACGTGAAAAAGAACGTAGAATGCTCCAATTCGTAATAACCATGAACTCACAGCCTTTTTCCAGATCGAACGATCTTCACGAAGTAGTAAGAATGTCGGAATACACAGAAGAACAAGTACTACTTCTTTCCATACTTTCCATAGCGAATACGGCCCAATGCTAGAGCCCCCCCATGTGGAAATAAACGCATGAAACGGCAATAGCAGCATAAGTGTAAGCCAGCCACCAAGTAACAGCTTTTGAACCAAATTAAGTGTTTTGAAGTTGTGGGTGATTTCTTGCATTACTATTAATGATACAATATGTGCGTAGAAGGAGGCAGTAGTGCCCGTTAAATCAGTCCGTGTTTATACCCTTGCTCTTATATTAAGCGACATTTTTGCAATCTTGACCGCCTTTACTATTGCATATGTACTTCGTGTGCAAATAGATTCCCGACCGCTTGTTACTAACATTAGCGCGCTCGACTTCTTTACGACCTTTTCGCTGCTACTTCCGTTTTGGTTATTAACACTGCTTTCGCTTGACCTATATTCTCCTCGCGTCTACCAAAAACGCATGAAAGAGATTGGAAAGCTTTTTATTGGCTCATTCCTTGGTATTTTACTAGTGATTGGATTTGCGTTTATTGTAGACTTCCCTGTTTTTCCCGCCAGATTAGTTGCAGTTTACGCCGCAGTACTTACGTTTGTGTTACTAGTATTTGGGCGAGAAGTATTACGAAAAGCCCGTTCTATTGCTTTTAGGTTTGGTCGCGGACTTCAACGCGTCATGATTATTGGAAGCGGTACAATTGCTAATAACATTATAGATAACCTTGGCGAAGCCAACCATTCGGGTTTTAGTATTGTGGCGGTATGTGGAACTAATGTAGCGGTACGAAATGCGAAAAGATATCAATCTCTTGAAAAAGCGCTGGGTGACTTAAAATCTTTAGATATCGACACAATTATTCATACTGAATTATTTGAAGATGAAATAAAAAACAGACTGGTTTTTGAAGCAGCTTCAGCAAATCATATTGGCTATAGCTTTGTACCAAAAGAAGTAGAATTTTATTCGGGCAACAACATTGTCGATATTTTAAATGGCTATCCAATCATCTATGTCTCGCAGACTCCGCTTGCGGGATGGGGCGAGTTCGCCAAACGGCTGTTCGATATCGTCGGTTCGCTTGTAGGGCTTATACTCGCCTTTCCATTTGTGCTGGTAATTGGCGGGATTATTAAAATCACCGACAAAGGTCCGCTTATTTATAAGCACAAGCGTGTAGGACTAAGGGGTAAAACGTTTTGGGTCTATAAGCTTCGTAGTATGTACACGAGGTTCTCTACCGGTAGTGCTGCTTCAGGAAAGTCTGATGAACAAATTTTTAGAGAAATGGGCAGAGAAGACCTTATTGAAGAATTTAAGCAAAACCAAAAAGTAGCTAAAGATCCACGAATTATGCCCATCGGAAACTTTACACGTAAAACAAGTTTAGATGAACTACCGCAGCTCTGGAACGTTCTTAAGGGCGATTTAAGTCTTGTCGGGCCGCGCCCAATTGTTAAAGACGAACTTCGACACTACAAAGAGGCTGGCGCCACCTTCCTTAGTGTTAAACCAGGCGTTACAGGGTTATGGCAAGTTTCTGGAAGAAGCGACCTTGATTATTCAGAACGTGTAAACCTTGACATCTTCTACGTCCAGAACTGGAGTTTCTGGCTCGATATTAAAATTCTTTTTAGAACTATCGGTGTTGTGCTAAAAAAGCGTGGAGCTAAGTAGTGTCTAAACCAAAAGTCGCAATTGTACATGACTGGCTTACGAACATGGGTGGGGCTGAGCCATTGGTACTAGAACTTCATAAGCTCTACCCAGACGCTCCTATATATACCAGTGTGTACGACAAAGAAAAGATGACAGCATTTGCCGATTGTGATGTCAGAACAACATATCTTCAGAAAATTCTGCCAAAGTTTTTAAGGTATAAACATGTTCTATGGCCAGTGCTTAGAGCTCATGCGTTTCGAAAACTCGACATGTCGCAGTACGATCTTATTATTTCTAGCTCTACCGCCGAATCTAAGTCTGTCAAAAAACGGCCAAATGCTACCCATGTGTGCTATTGCAACACACCTATTCGTTATTACTGGAGTCACTACAACGAGTTTAAAAATACGTTTAATTTTGGGCCTTTTACTTTTTTGATTCGACCATTCATACCAGTCTTTGTTAAATGGATGAGAAAACTGGATTTAGATTCAGTCAAAGGTGTCGACTATTTTATGGCTAATTCGAATGAAATTAAAAAGCGTGTTAGAACCTACTATGATCGCGAAAGCACAGTAGTGTTTCCTGCTGTTGCTATAGAACGTTTTCAAAATACCCCAACACAGCATCAGCAAAGAGAAGGTTTTATTATTTGGGGGAGACACGTCCCCTACAAACGATTTGACCTTGCCATACAAGCGTGCAATGAACTTCAGGTTCCGCTCACAGTTATTGGAACAGGCCCGGAAACCAATAAGCTGAAGCGGCTAGCAGGTCCTACGGTGACATTTACGGGTAGAGTTTCTGATGATGAACTAGTTCGGCTTGCCTACAGTGCACAAGCGTTTCTATTCCCGGGTGAAGAAGATTTTGGAATCGCACCAGTAGAAGCATTAGCAGCTGGTACGCCAGTAATTGCATATAAAGGTGGTGGAGCGCTTGATTATGTTATTGAAGGTAAAACTGGAATACTCTTTAAAAAACAAACAGTGGCATCTCTTAAGGCGGCTATCGAATCGTTCTCTCCTGCACAATTTTCAGAAAAACAGCTCCGTGAGTTCAGCAGGCAATTTTCTACAGAAAAGTTTCGTGATAACGTTACAAAATTTGTAAATCGCCACCATAAAAATTAGTTGGTTGAAATTAATTATAGTGTGCACTAATTTGTAACGGTAAAAGGCCAGTGCATACCAAGTTCATTGAACCATGTATAACCTTCGGCAACTAGCTTGAAGTATTCTTTATGTGTCGTCAGCTGTGCATTGCTAGGTACTGTGAACCATGCTCCAAACGTCGCGGTTTGACCAGGTTGCACTGTTGTTTCCTGTTGCATACTTACTCGATTAGCTGACATCCATGTTGAGTCATAAAATCCGCTTGTTCTGTCGTGCGGATTGCTTGTAGCAAGTTTAACTGCGTATAGATCCCCTGTTTTATTCCATGTTTTATCGCCAGTGTTTCGCACCGTAAGTTCAGCGTAAAAACGCTGACCACGAGAGAGGCTAGAAACATTCACAGGTGTGGATTTAGTTTGATTTGTGTAGGCACTTTGACCTACGTACTGCCAGCTAAATCGAGGTGCTTTTACATTAAAAACAAAATGCATACCCAGCTGGCGCAAGAACCATGTTCTGCCTTCTGCAACAGGCTGATAGTAGGCAAGGTGCGTGCCAACATAAGGAGGTGCTTTTGCTGTGAATGCAAACCTACCAGTTTCCCCAGGAGCAATAACACTTGTTGGTGTTAGCACAGAGTTAGGATCGCCGGGAGTAGAAACTTTACTTTGGAATGTAGTTGGTCTATTTGGGGAAATCCAGCTGCTCGATACAAATAAACCACTTCTGTCTCTAGGGAACTCCGTGCCAAGCCTTAGTGGATTAGCGCCAGTATTATTCCAGTTTTCAGTTCCAGTATTGGTGAGATCTATGTACATTTCCGCCTGCTCACCTGGAAATAAATTCACGCTATTAGTGGCAACACCATTGGCTCCCTGACCTCTATACCAGATGTCGTGCTGAGCCATGCTGCTATAGGTATTAAAGTTCAGGAGACCAGCGTATCGAATTGTAGGCAAGTTGCCGTATAAACGTTCTCCGGGACAGCTTGTACTCGTAACGTCTCTGTGTCCAACTACATTTGGACCACGAGCACCACTTTGCGCTGGATTTATTCCAAAACGGTGCAGTTTAAAAGCCGCTATTTTTCCGATCGCCTGGAGCGATCTATTGTCTGGGTTAGTACTTGTAAAGTTACCCAGTACCGCTATGCCAGTTGTGCCATAGTTATTGCCGTACGCATGGCCGCCTACAACTTCTCCGTTTTGAGATTGTTCATCTTGCCAATTACTATACCTACCCTGAAATATATTTCCACCGTGATCTATGATGTAGTTGTAGCCAATATCACCCCAGCCTCTTCCGTTGGCATGGAATTCCCATATTGCACGAAGTGCGGCAGCGGAATCGGGTGTCTGAGTGGTGGCAGTGTGGTGTACTACCGCCTGCGAGAGTGGTTCGTATTCAGGTTCCCACCTTGGTGAACTATTAGGCTCTGGACTACCCCAATCTGCTCTACTAAACACTTGCGGTCCCTCGGCTACAGCAGAAGCTTTTTTGTCAAAAACACCTGTTAGTTTTTCTAGCAATGATTTTGGCTTGGTTGGGGACGGGCCTTTGCTTGTATCTAATACTTCTACACTAGTCTTTGAAAGATCTATGCTTGGAGATGGTTCATTTTCATGACCTGTAAGTTTGAACCTGTATTGAAGTTTAGTAATTTTATCGGCAAGTACAAGTGCATCGTGAGAAGCTGCAGTACCGTCTTTTCTGTCTTCTTGGCTGCCCGCGTCTACCCACTCTGACCATTCATCGCCGTTATTCGTACGAAACTGGGGAGTAACCGTAACATCTTTGGTATGTTCCCCAGAATCAGTATGCTGCTCTTCGTCGACTGGTACTTCACTGGTTTGTTCCCATTTTAAAACTGCAGCGTTAGCTTTTTTCGAATCTGTTTCTATTTCTCGTGATTCGTATACCATATTAGTGGTGGTGGAAATTTTGGTACTTTCAGGGCTAGTGTTGTTTCCTCGAATAACTCTGCCGCCATTTGATGCATCGGCAATTGAAGATTTAATCGTTTCTGGTGTTTGTTGATATCTACTATATCGATCGTATCCGAAAAGTGTAACGCCAAGTATTACGGTAAATCCCATCAAGAGAAAGATCTTACTCCTAAAAATTCTGGAAACAAATCTTTTCATCTTACTACCATAAGCTTTTTTAGCTCGGATCTCAAACGTTCCCCTGTCAAGATACCGTTAAGTGTTGTGAAATTTAATACTGTAGTCCTCTACAAGATTCTATTTCAAAAATTCTTTGCACGCCTTTAGCAGTACTTGTGCTTTAATTTCCCCATGTGTTTTTGCTTTTTCTAGAGCCCCATCCACGTTGGTTTTAGTCTGTACATAAATTTTTACTTTAGGCTCAGTACCTGAAGGACGTATGGTTACACGATCAGAGCCATCTTGGCTAAATTCGAACCTGAGTACATCTTCGGCTCTGCCTGGTACTTCGTGCCCAGTTATATAGTCGCGCACTTTTACTATTTCATAAGATCCTAAATGCGTTGGGGGGTTGGCTCTGAGTTCATTCATTATGTGCTTCATTTGAGTGAAGCCTTCAGCTCCTGGAAAATACGTTGAATCAAGAACTTCAGCGTAATATCCATACTTTTCATAAAGTTCATCAAGAATGTCTAAAAGCGTTTTGCCTTTTTCTTTCGCAACTGATGCAAGTTCTGCAATCATGAGTGCTGAGCTAGCGGCATCTTTGTCACGTGCATACGTTCCTACTAGTCCGCCAAAGCTTTCTTCGCCGCCAAACAAGAACTCTTGATCACCATCATCAACATAGAGTTTTATCAGCTCCCCAATATATTTAAACCCTACCAGAAGATTACCTTTAAGTTCGACGCCATAATCGTCTGCGAGCGCTTGCAACATATCGGTAGTTACAATTGTTTTACCAATAAACTGTTTGGAATTAAGACCACCAGCTTTTTTAAGTGTTTCTAAAATATGATACGCAATTAATGCTGCTGTCTGATTACCGTTAAGAAGTGTAGTGGTTTTGTCTTTGTTTACCACAACTACGCCGAGTCTGTCGGCATCTGGGTCTGTTGTAACCACAATATCGCAATTTTCTTCTACCGCAAAAGCAGAAACTTTGTCGCTCGCTTCTGGTGCTTCTGGATTAGATATATGGTTCGTAACATTAGTAAAATTGCCATCGTAGTTTGCCTGCGGACCATAAAGCCGAACATCGAATCCAGCTTTTTGAAGTACCGGATACACACTGCTTAACCCAGCTCCATGAAGTGGTGAATACGCCACAACCGCGCTCTTGGCTATTTGATTCTTTGCCTGCTGTAACACAGCTTCGTGATACGCTTCGTCTTCTTTTGCACTAAGCTCTACAATAAGATCTTCACGGAGCGCTTGGTCGTATGGTTTAGTGTGAATAACCTCTATATCTTCGGCAACCGCGAGCAGTTCTTTGTCGTAGGGTGGAACCATTTGACCGCCATCATTCCAATACACTTTAACACCGTTATCGGGACTTGGATTATGACTGGCGCTTATCACTATTCCTGCAGCAGTTTCGAGTAGTCTTACGCTGTACGAAAGCTGTGGAGTAGAACGAACTTCTTGATATACATATACTTTAAAGTTATTTCCGGCGCATACTTCGGCTGCAAATTCTGTAAACATACGAGAAGTATTTCGAGGGTCGTACGCTATGACTATCCCTTTTTTCTCAGCTTCGCTGTCTGTCTGTTTTAAATAGGTACAGAGCGCCTGTGTAACTTCGCCTACGGTGACTTTATTGATTCTATTAGAACCAATACCGACAGTACCTCGCCTACCTCCGGTACCGAATGGAATTATTCTGAAGAAATCATCTTCAAGCTTTTGCCACGACTCTTCATCGATAAGCCCCGTAAGTTCACCGTAGTATTCTTTATACTTATCGTGCGTTAACCATGTAATTATATTCTGTTTTGCAGTCTCTGAAAGATTCTCCGTATTCTGAAC
>DLGX01000078.1 GCA_002482925.1 Candidatus Saccharibacteria bacterium UBA7683 | reverse complement strand
TGGGCTTCTAAAATGGTGAACGACTGGCAAAACCCCCAGCTAGCAACCGCAGCTGCTTCCGATAGGCTTGTTCAGCCCAGCGAATTAGCGGTAGCAGACCCTGGTCAACGTCCGTACATGCAACCAGTAGATGTTATGGACGAACAAGCGAGTATGGTTGCAAAAGATTTTCAAGCAAGAATTAGTCAGACTGATAATTCTGCAAAACAGCATGCAATACAGGTTTTGCAACAAGCGCGTCAAGACAGCTCTGATTCAACAAACAACGCAACAACTCAAGAAGACGATGTTGCTGTCCCTCAGTTTAATAAGTACCCGCAGATGCATCAAAAAGTAGTTTCAACAGCCCAAATGCCAGCGCCTGAACCTGAGAAGCCGGTGGCAGAAGTAGCACCACCACCCGTAATTCAGCCAGTAGTTCAACCCGTAACACAGGAGACGGAGGATGGATCTGTAGAGATTCGTTTACATTAGCGTTTCAACGACTACACATTTAACACAATTCGTGACATAATTTATAAGTATTATCGGTGGGTAAAAATCTTTATATGCAACCAAATAACCAGACTCCAGTACCAGCTCAGAGCGCCTTTCCACAGCCTAATCAACAGGCTGCTCCTGGAAGCGTACCTTCACAGGCTCCGCGCGTAGCGCCAAGTAACCCGAATAGCACGCAAAATTCACTAGAAATTGCTGCAATCCGCGATGGCATTGTGATTATGAGCGACGGCAGTTTCCGTTCTGTTGTAATGGCAAAAAGTATTAACTTTGATTTGATGAGCGCGACCGAACAAGAATCGGTTGAATATGCGTATCAAAATTTTTTGAATTCGCTGTATTTTGATGTTCAAATACTAATACGTTCGCGAAAAATCGACATGGGGCCTTACCTAGAAAGGCTCGGCAAAATACAGTCTGGAATGGATAACATGCTACTGAGCATGCTGATGGAAGACTATATTTACTTTATTGACGACCTTGTACAGCAGACTAATATTATGAGCAAAGAATTCTATATAGTTGTGCCATTCTTTAGCCAGGTTGATGCCGGAAAAGCTATACAATCTAGCAAGAAGCTTTTTAGTGGAATTTTTGGCGGTGAAAAAAAATCGGTGATTACTATTGATGAACAGTCGTTAGAAAAAGCAAAAACTGAACTTACGAACCGCGTGCAAAACGTCGTAAACGGACTACTGCAGATGGGTGTTCAGGCAATCCCCCTTGATACCCAAGAACTCATTGAACTCTATTACAATACCTATAACCCCGACACAGCTACCAGGCAGACACTAAAGCATATGGATCAGTTAAGTGTTCCAGTGGTAACAAAAGGTGAAGGACAAGCCCCTAAGCCTAGTATGAGCGGAGATTTTTAATATGGGTTTATTTGGAGGAAAAAAAGGTAAAGTTGATCCGGTAGCGCTGGCACAACAACAACGTGTTCGCGAACAGCAAGAAGTCGACGAAGCCTTTAGAAAAGGTATTTCTGAACTAAGAGACTTTATTGCGCCGAGTTCGCTAGAAATTGAATCTAGCCACTTCAGGCTTGGCACACTCTATGCACGAACTTTATACGTATACGGCTTTCCTCGACAAATCTTTACTGGATGGCTTTCACCCGTAGTTAACCTTGATGAAGAAATTGATGTTTCTATGTTTGTGTATCCAGTTGCAAGTCAGGTGGTGCTTGAAAATCTTCGAAAAAAGGTAACTCAGCTTGAAGCTGGTCTTCAAATTGATGCCGAAAAAGGGCGTGTTCGCGACCCGGCAAAGCAAGCAGCAATTATTGATGCCGAAGAACTTCGAGACAGCCT
Organism: Candidatus Saccharibacteria bacterium UBA7683; assembly: GCA_002482925.1. Classification (GTDB taxonomy): domain Bacteria; phylum Patescibacteriota; class Saccharimonadia; order Saccharimonadales; family UBA7683; genus UBA7683. The sequence goes on along the minus strand of DLGX01000078.1, from coordinate 4,506 downwards.
GCAGGTTGGTGAAGAACGATTCTTTAGACTTGGTATTTACATGACAATTTATGCAAAAAGTCTTGAAGAACTCGATTTTGTACAGCATAAAGTTGAGACAATTCTTGGACAGCAGTTAGTCTATTCAAAGCCAGCCACAATTCAGATGGAACAAGGCCTTAATTCTACAATTCCACAATTTACAGATCAGCTTCAGATACGTCGAAACATGAATACCGGTGCACTCGCTACGAGCTTTCCGTTCACCAGTGCTGACCTTACCCAAGAAAATGGTATTTTATATGGTATCAACATGCACAACAATGGCCTGGTTATTTTTGACAGATTCAGCCTAGAAAACGCGAACATGGTGGTATTTGCAAAGTCTGGTGCGGGTAAATCGTTTGCGATTAAACTTGAAGCGCTTCGTTCTATGATGATGGGAACTGAAGTTATTATTATTGACCCAGAAAACGAATATGAACACCTCTGCGATGCCGTTGGTGGTTCGTATGTACGAATGAGCCTGAGTTCTTCTACCAGAATTAACCCTTTTGATCTTCCTCGTGTTATTGACAAAGACGAAGCAGACAACGCGCTTCGAGCCAACCTTATTACTCTGCACGGCCTTATGCGACTTATGATGGGCGGCGCACTCAGCCCTAACGAAGAAGCAGATTTAGACCAAGCACTTATAGATACCTACGCAAAAGCGGGTATTACGGGAGATCCGTTAACTCACCAAACTCCTCCACCAACTATTGGCGACTTGTACGAAACACTGGTTCACATGCAAGGATCAGGACCAAGCATGGCGCAACGACTCAGAAAGTACACCAGCGGTACGTTTGCAGGTATCTTTAGCCAACAGAGCAACGTAGATATAGATAACAACATGGTGGTATTTAATATTCGTGATCTTGAAGACGAACTCCGCCCAGTTGCAATGTATATTATTCTTAATCATATCTGGAACAAAACTAAAAGCGATCGAAGAAAACGGAATCTAATAATTGATGAAGCCTGGCAACTACTTAAATACCAAGATTCTGCAAACTTTATGTTTAGCTTAGCCAAGCGTGCACGTAAATATTACCTCGGCCTTACAACCATCAGTCAGGATGTAGAAGACATGATGAGCTCGCAAATGGGGCGTGCCATTGTTTCTAACTCTTCTATGCAATTACTGCTGAAGCAATCGACCAGCGCGGTAGACATTCTAGCGGCGGTGTTTAAACTAACTACCGAGGAACGCAAACGTCTGAGCCAATTCCCTGTAGGGCAAGGTTTGTTATTTGCAGGGCAGAATCACGTGCATATACAGGTAATTGCCAGCCCCACCGAAACTAGCCTGGTTACCACCAACCCAGACGAAATAAAGAAGGTCCAAGAAGTAGCTGCGCGAGCACAAGAAGCATACCAAGTTATGACTCAATCAAAGCCAGTTGGAACTGTTTCACCTGATCAAGCGCAAAGACCACAACAGAACCCTAATGGGGGATTATAATTTTAGAATAGTTCTAATAAAAAAGAGTACTCATGGCAGAACCAGCTAGACAATTTGATGAAGATGAACAACTTACTGCACAAGAGCGCGCAAATCAAGCGTGGGGAATTACCGAACCTACTGATTCTGCGCAAGAATCTGGATACAAATCTCCGTTAGAACAGGCAACTGAAAGTTGGGGTTCTGCTGCGGTTATAAAGAATGATGACGAACAAAGAGAGGCGCTTGATAACAGTGAATCTTCTGGAGGTAACCAAAGCAAAGGCTCTACTGCAAACGCACAAGAACAGGCAGAGGTAGGGCAGGCAAGTGGAATTGGCATTAACTTAATGAACTACAGTGGTGCCGGAGATCCTGAAGGACAAGCAACAGCAAAAAGCGCAGGAGTTAAATTAGTTAATTTTTTAACTAAAAGAAGTAGCGTTGCTGGATTAGTAGGCGGAGGAGCAGTAGGTGGTCTATTAGTTGCTGGTTTTATGGCTGCCCAGCCATTCCAGGTTGTTCATTTTGCACAAGTACTGAATCAGTTTCACTTCTTTTCGCAAGAAGACAACGGCGATTCAAGAACTGGTCGCATACTGCAGTACCTCAGAAAGAATCCAAATAAAGGAAATCTAGGCGTTCTTGGAAACAAAATCGCCGACAAGTATCAGGCCAAACTAGACAGCACTGGGGTGGAATTTGACTTTACAAACCCTAATAACGGCAATCAAATGGCTACTGTACAGTCGATGAAAGTTGACTTAGATAACCCAAAATCTCAAAAGGTTATTGATGACTTAAAATCTCGTGGGGTTGAGGTTGGGGCAGACGGAAGAGTGAGCCTAAGAGGTGATGGTTCTTCAAAAGCTGCACGACAGGCCATTAGGAGCACCGTTCGTGAAGCCGGCTACGGCAAAATTAGTGGTTCTATGCGTTCAAGAATACTTATTAAGCGGGCAGGTGTAAACTTCGCACCGTTTAAAAACTTAACCCGAGAAAAAGGTGAAAGTTTAGCAGACTATTACAAAAGAAAACGCGACGATAGAGCTAAAGAAGTAAAAAACGGAGCACAATCCCCAGGGGCGCGAACCACTGGCGAAGGTGATGTCGATGAAGACGGCGAGCCTATTTCAGATCCGGAAGACGACGCGCTTTCAAATGAAACAAACGAAAGCATTAGTAATGCCGAAGCGGATTTAGATGCCGAAACTTCAAGACTTCGCGGGAAGGTTGCCAAAGGTGTCGGGGCTGTTTCAGGACTTGTTGCACTGGCGTGTGTTGCTAGAGAAGTTAATAACAAAGCTGGGGAACTTCAATACCTTAATGTAGTGTTGCCTTTGATGCGTTTTGGGTGGGAATTTAAATCTGCAGCTAGCCAAATAATGTTTGGTCAGAACCTGCAGAATGGGAAACCTTCAATGAATATTGAAGAAATTGGTGAAATGACCAATCGTCTTTCTGAGGTTGTTAAGCTTGTAGAATTAGATAGTGAAGGAAACGCCGTGGTTGATGACGACGGCCAACCAATAGAAACTGGCGAAACCAGAGTTGAAACATGGCCACAAGCTGAATCAATTAGAGCGGAACAGGGTGAAACAGGCGGCATACCAGCAGAAGAAGTGATTAAACCGGGGCAAGATACCCAGTCGCTTCCATTTACCGCTTGGATAGATGGTATACCAGGCATAGGGGCGGCCTGTAGTACAGCGGGGGGGTTTGTTTTATCTGCTCTTGAAATTGCAGGAGGAATAGCAACTGGTGGTGGTGCAACAGTTATTACCCAGGCAATTAAATCAGCTATTTTAGGTGGAGCTCTTTCAGCTGCTGGAATTGACCCAATGGGTAAATTTATTGAAATGATCGCCCGAAAAGTTGTTGGAGCTGAAATCGATCCAAACAAACGTGGAGCAAATGCAGGAAATATGGCTAACTACGCTGAAAGATTAGCTGCAAACAATGTTGCGATTGGCTCTGGTGGCACCGAGCTAGACGACGGAGAGGTTAGTGAGCTTGATGCAGAAAAGAATATCGCCATTCGAGTTGACCTTAAAAATAAGTCGTTCTTTGCACGAATGTTTGATCTTAAAGAACCAAATTCCGTGGCATCCGTAGCGCTGCTCGATAGCGGAAATTTTCTTTCAAAAGATACGACTTTGGCATGGGTAAAACGACTTCCTTTAGAAAGTTTAAATGCACCGACTAGAAATATTTCACAGGCACTCACACAAAAGGCATATGCCTCAAGCAGCTATGATTACGGTTTTAGCGAATATGGTTTTAGCCAAGCTGAACTTGATAGTGAAGATTATGAAGATCCCTATGCAAACGGGCTGATAGTTGAAGCAAATTTGCATGGAAAAGGCGGGAAGTGGGACGAACGCTACAAAGATTGCTTTGGTGTAAGCGTAAATGAAGATGGAAGTCTTAATATAGAAGATAAAAGTTATTATGAAATCCCCGACCTATGTGCCCAGAAAGCAGATAAAGAATTGACCGAGGAAAGCAAAGAGCTAACTCGTTACCGATTTTATCTACTAGACACACTTACCACAAAATCTTTTGCTTGCTACGAAGGGGTTGACGACGCAGCCTGTGGCGAACTTGGCTTTGGTGGCGCCGCTCCAACCGCCGAAACACCAGGCGAAACAACCAAACCAATCGCCGGAGACACTTTTAATACTCCGTGTGCTGAGGGTACAACCGACCTAAGCGGAGATACGCCTGAAATAGGTTACCAAGATGAAAAACCATATAATATACGAATTTGTGCGGTACCGGGAATAAAATCTACTGACGGAAAACTACTTGCTAAGGTTAACTCCGTTTCTTCAAAGAACTTTTATGATCTTTCCGTTGCGGCCACGAACGCAGGTCACCCGCTTGTATTTAACGGCGCGTACAGCACTTTTAGAACAATGGAACAACAACAATTCCTTTGTGACGACAACCCGACCAGTTGTGCTCAAGGATTTACCGCAAAACCCGGCACCTCTAACCACCAAATGGGCTTCGCTATCGACTTTAACCTTGATGGCTAC
>DLGX01000009.1:4383-7464 GCA_002482925.1 Candidatus Saccharibacteria bacterium UBA7683 | reverse complement strand
TATCTCCGGAGCCTTTAATAACGTTTCGTTTTTTGCGATCTCTAAGTTTTTCGATATTAAGCTGGGCTATTTCTTCAAAGCTAAGTCCTAGGCTGTGCGCAAGCACTGCTACATACCACATCACATCGCCAAGTTCTTTTTTCAAGAGTTGTAAGTCTTCATCTGTAATTTCTCCACCTTTATATGCAACAATCTTCTTCCACTTTTCGACAACTTCGCCAGCCTCACCTGCCACACCCATTACCCAAATAGTTTTATCCATTAAGGTATCTTTGTGTTTTGGGTCAGTGTATGCCGTAGAAAGTGCTTCTTTTTGATATTCGTCGAATGTCATTATTTGTCTCCTCTGATTATTTCGGTTTCACCGTTTTCTAAGAACTTTATTATTTTTGAAGGTGGTCTGCCACTTAAATCACCGCCATCAACATAAAAATCTACTCCTGCTCTAAAAGTACTCAAAGCTTCTTGAAGATTTACCGCCGGTACGGCGTCTGCCACATTTGCACTGCTTGAAGCAAGTGGGCCAGTTTGTGCTATAAGATTTAACAAGGATTGATTATCTGGCATTCTAAAGGCGAGTGTTCCGTTACCGCGATGTGCATAGTGAAGGCCTCGTATAATTGGCAGTTCCACGCTGATCGGTGCAGGCCATAAAACTTCGGCTCGCAGTAGTTGTGCCGAGTCTACATATTCATCTATTTGCGTGATATCGCTTATCAAAATTGTGCCGACACGTTTTTTGTTATCTCGATTTTTTAAATCATAAATGCGCTCAATTGCCGTTTGGTTAAATAACGGGGCAACAATGCCGTAAATGGTATCAGTTGGAATAACTCCTACCCCACCGCTTTTAAGTGTAGCGACCACTTCAGGAGTAAAAGATTGGTAGATGTTCATGAAACAATAATAACAGATGAGTGTCTGCATACTAACCATAAGAAATTTGCTATACTAAAAGTTATGGAATTTGAAACTATCGCAGGAGCAGTTCAAGACTGGGCATTCGATCATGGATGGCGAATACTTCTCATAATGGTGGTTTCCAGCATAATTAGAAGATTTGGCGTAGTATTCCTAGGCAGGTTTATAAATCACAGTATTGAAACTTCAGAACGGTTTGAAAATAAACGAGATCGCAAACTTCGCGCTGACACGCTTGTTGGACTGATTGATTCAATTCTAAAAATAACGACCTATATTATTGTTGCGCTACTTATACTTTCAGAATTAAACATTTTAAAACTGGTTGCACCGCTCCTTGCAGGAGCAGGTGTATTAAGCTTGTTGCTCGGGTTTGGTATTCAAACCTTTATTAAAGATTTTATTAGCGGAATTTTTATTGTGGCAGAAAATCAGTACCGTGTTGGTGATGTAGTTTCTGTTTCAACTGCTGTTGGTGGCAGTGTTGATGGAACGGTGATTCGAATTAGCCTTCGGACAACAGTGCTTCGTGATAACGATGGGGCTATACACTTTATTCCAAACGGAAATATCGCCCGGGCTGCCAACCAAACCTTAGATTACGCAAAAGTTAATATTGAAGTTTCCCTGCCAATAGAAGCAGATCTTGATAGGGCCGAAAAAGAAATAGGCGCACTTGGCATTGCTATGAGCAAAGAAGATTTGTGGCATCACACGCTTATTCAAGCTCCTTTCTATCATGGGGTACAGAAGTTTGATAAAGATGTGATTACCATAGAAGTGCGAGCCAAAACTATTCCAGCGGAACAATGGCGAGTTTCTTCTGAATTACAAAAACGACTTGCAAAAGTGGTCAGTAATAATAAAAGTTTCGAAAAAAAGAAGCCTAAGTAAACCAACTTACAGTGAAGGTTGGTCGGCGGGTACAAGTTGAATATTTTGATCGCTTAAATCTTCTGGTTCAAACTTACTAATACCGCTGAGTGCGTTGATCTCTTTATTGAGATATTCAATTTTTTGCTTTGCGGCCGCAGCCGTTGCTGGGCTTGTTGTATCAGCTTCGTCATCTTCTACTCGAAGTGATTGATTGTCTTTTTCACCAGGACGGGCAAGATCGTATTTTTTATTTGGATCCTGCAAATACATGTAGTACCCGACCGCTACTATGCAACACGCCACAAAAATAGCTACTGTAAGTGCACCGAATAGACTAAGGTTTTGCATTTTTATTCCGAGTTTAGTAGCTAAGCCAGAATTTGAATCTTTAACTGGTTCTTGGTCATTCATTGTTAGCCCTTGTTTTTTCAGTTGCCAGAAGTTTTTCATGAAGTGTATCAAGCTGGGTGGTTATTTCAGGCGAAAGAATCTGCCCTATTCTTGCAACATCATCGTAAACTTTTTGTCTTTGAATTCGAACAGTTTGTAGTTTTGCCTGAAACTGATCAATAGAGTTTTTGCAATCTTTAAGATTAGTAAGGGACTCTCTCGTTTGGTCATACTGCTCATAATCGTTTTTAAATGAATCGGTAGCCCTGCCAAATTCATCAAGCTTGGCGCGAAGTTCGCGGGCGTCGGGCTGGTTGTTCTTTTCTAAACGAATTACGAATACTTCAAGACGCTGGTAAATATAGCGATATGCTTGAAGCCGGTCAACCCGTGCTCTCAGATCGCGTGGCTTTTGAATAGTTTTAAGGTAGCTTTGGGTAAGACCGCAACGTTCCGCAGGAGTTTGTTGGCTCACTGTTGCGGTTTGTGCGGTTACAAGACGTGGCAGAGCCACAAGTGCAGCTATTACTATGAATAAAGAAAGTCGAGGTGATTTCACATGAGCCATTGTATCACTTTCCTAAAACATATGTCTTGCTGGTTCGGTGAATTAGTTCTTCTTTTACAAGATCTTCTAGCACGGATTCGAGCTGGGAATTTTGTATAGAATCTTTGCACTGGTTTAAGGTAGCAGGACCTGCAGTAAGTAACTTTAAAACTTGACCACGTACTTCTCGCCTTGAGCCTTTAAAGGTACTCTGAGTAACATGATGCCTGCTCTTTCTGCTTGGATTTTGAGTAGTCGATTTTACATACGTTCCGTAGTCCATGAGCGCCCAATACCATATACGAGGATTCGCTGTGCCGAGCGTCTGTTCGATTAACGGCAACAAG
>DLGX01000009.1:0-4351 GCA_002482925.1 Candidatus Saccharibacteria bacterium UBA7683 | reverse complement strand
ACGAATGTTTGTTTCTATAAAGATCACTGGCATATTAAAACTATATGCCAAAATTGCGCCGGCCGTATTCTTTCCAATACCAGGCAGTGTTGCTAGTTGCGCTTGTTCGCGCGGAAATTCGCTATTAAACTCAGCGACTACTTTCTGTGCAGTTTGATGTAAAAATTTTGCTCTGCGATAATATCCAAGGCCTGACCATAGCGTTAAAACTTCGGAAAGCTGAGCTTGACTCAGCGATTGTACTGTAGGAAACGCTTTTAAAAAGGCTGTGTATTTTTCTATAACTCGATTTACCTGGGTTTGCTGTAGCATAACTTCAGAAACTGTTATGGCATACGGATCGCATATTTTTTTAGCAGAAACATCCCGCCACGGCAACTCATGACGACCATTGGCGCGGTAAAAATCTAGGATCGTTTTTTGAAATGCTGAAATTTCTGCTTGGCTCAAAACTTTTTGCTGCATTATGTTAGCATAACAACCCTTGTTGGAGCTTACAAACCATACTGTCTGCTAACCCCTACGTTTGAAACATCAACGACTTTTTTAAACTGGCCTGAGTTTATATTTATAACGTAATCAGCTGTTTCTTGACTGGTAGCCACTCGCACCACTACAACTGAATCTGTTATGAAGCGTACTGGCGAAGTAAGCCCTGGTAGTTTAGCGGCAATTCTTTCGGTTCCATCTTTTGCGCGAACAATTAACGCCCCCTGGCCGTCGCGTCTGTCGCTCCACGTCGCAATTTGAGAATTCGGACTTGTAGCCACCTGTAATACGGTACTTGGGCGGCGATCAATTGCTTTAGCAGTACCGTTTACGATTTGCACTTCGAATGTGCTTCCTGCACTGTCTTGGACTTCCAAAGTTGCATATGAAGCTCGGGCAATATAGGTAATTGGGCGATCTTGCAAATACCGTTTTGTTGCACCCGTGCTAAGATCTAGGCTTGTAAGTACGCCGTTTTCTATAGGACGATATGCATCTGCAGGAACGTAGAATATTTTATTAATCGCCGCTGTGCTGGCGGCAAAATAATTTGCCTGAGCAACCTGCGAAAGCTTACCCGAAGCGCTATTAAAACTCATGAGCCTGCTAAGTGCTGGGTCATCATAACTTAAATCGACAGCTGATTTAGTGTACGCAATGGTGCTATCACTCCATTCAAAGAGCTGGATATCGCTACCTTCATCTATCTTTCTAAGAGACGCTTTTTCAAGATCAATACTATATATGCCCGCAATAATTCTGCCGTTTTGCACTTTACCTTCACGCGTGGATACCAAAATTGCTTGCTTGTTATTTTTATCAATGCTAAATTGCAAAACTGATTCATCTTCTTTACCGCTCGCGTCGATAATTTTTCGTTGATCGCTTCCATCAAGATTACTAGAAAAAATATCAAACTTGCCATCACGCTTACTTACAAAGTAGTCTTTTTGAGCTGAAACTAACGCAACCTCTCTACTTACAACACTGGTTTCAGTTTCAAGCGTTTTTGTAATATATCCTGGTGCCGAAACAGAAACTTCTACTGACTTTGTATCGGTTGGCGGTATCACCAAGCTGGCCCTTCCGGTTGAATCAGAGACGGCAGTACTTTTACCGAAGGTAGCAGTTGCGCCTTCTATCTGCTGATTAGAAAGCCAGTCTTTAATATCTATGTCGAGCTTAATACCGATAATTTTGAGTTCTTCAGTTTTTTTGACTGTACCGAGCCCACTGGTAAGCGTGATTGTTTTGTCGCCGTACCCATTTTTCTGTATGAGCACACTTCGTTTGCCTAAGCTTACGTTATACAGCTTTGCGCGACCAAACTTATCGGTAGTAGCGCTGGTTCCTGAATCGAGCTTAACTAACGCCGTAGCAATGGGTTTGTTGGAAGAATCTTTAATTGTAAGTTCTAAAGTTCCACGAAACCCAACGGCATTGAGAATTGGCCACCGTGTAAAGGGAGCGGCAATGAGTACCATAATGAGCACTATCAAACAGCCTACGCCAATCAAGATCTGTTTTTTTAAAAACGCTTTTTTTTCTTCGGGTGTCCGTAGTTTTTTTGCTGTTTTTTTGGCATTCTTCTTAGCTTGATCAGATTCTTTATCAACCGCTTCAATGGTTTGATCAGAAATCTCTACTTCTTTTAAATCATCTTCGCTGAAGTCCAGTTCTACCTCATCTGAAACGATGTCTGATTCCTTCGGTATATTAACGTGATCTTTCATTGCTTTTGGCCTTACTTATTCTTATTGGTGCACTATTACTTTTGTTCCAACTGGCGCCCATTCAAAGACCCACTTAGCATCTGCATTGGTCATATTTACACAGCCATGGCTTGCTGGATAGCCAAATTTTTCACGCCACCATGCGCCGTGGAGTGCGTAATCTTTGTAGAAATAACTGACCCATTCCACATTTGGAATACTGTAATAACTGCCGTCAGCTTTTGAACCGCCTTGCATAGTTTGAGTTCTCACTTTCAGCCAAATTGCAAATTCACCCGTTACCGTTTCGTAGCCCTTGGTACCAGATGCAATTAAAAAGTTCTTAACGGGTGTAGCACGTTCATATGCGGTGGTGCGCTGTTCGCTTAAATCAACTTCTATCCACTTTTCATATGCTTCCATGTTAACCGTCTGGAAGGCAGCGGTTGTAATATTCATTGTTTGAGTTACATCTTGGCCAGACTTGAGCGAATCAGCTATAGCAGTGGCTAGTGTTTGTTTGTCTGCAAGCTCGGTTCCTGCACGACCTTCTTGAAGCACTACTTCTGCGCCAGTTTGCTGATCTTTAATTACTTTTCTGTCTACAGGAGCGTTGGAAATCTTTTTGCTAATTGAATCGACGTAACTCTGCACCTTTGCTGGGTCTAACACCAGCTTAAGTGAACCGTCTTTTTGCGGTGTGGGAGTTACCCAGGCGGCAATATCAGCTGGGCGAGCCTGGAAACTATAACCAAGCCCCGTAAGCACTACTTTTCGCACCACAAAGGCGTTCGCGGGCTCAACAAGCGGACGTAGCTCTGCTTCGGTTATGGAAGGACTTTTTTTAGCAACCTGTACTTGCACTGTTTCGGAATTCATAGAACTAACAATGTTGTCGATCTGTTTTTTTAGTGATTTAAAATCTGCACCTTCACCATCTGCTTGTGGCGTTACCACAAACTTTGATTGTTTAGCATCAAATTGAAGCTGAGAATCTTGCGGAGCCTTTAGCAGTTCGGGCACGTTTGTTTCGATATACTGATTAAGTAGGTTGTCGTTAACTGTGGCCTTTACCGGTACGGTAACTTTATTCCAAAATGCTAGCTTAGAAGAAAATCCATCACCACGCTTAGCCTTCATAGTGTCTTCTACAGTTTTTTCAATATCTATATTCAAACCAATTTCTTCAAACTTAGGCTGAAACTTTTTTTCACCTGAGGCAAAACTTATGCTGAATTTGTCTTTTTGTAATTCCAGTTGCTTTGTAAGCTCTGCTTTAGTTTTTGCTCCACTGTTAATACTTGCAACGCTTACTCCGGGCATAACTTTATTTTTGTAGTATTGGCTTGCGACACCACTTATTAGCAGTGCAAGCAAGGCAAGTGCACCTACACTCAGACCCAAGAATTTCTGCCATTTTTTTTGTGAGGGCAGTACAATTTTACTTTTGGTTTTTGAAGTTTTTGATTTGCGAACGTGTGTTTGAGCTTTAACCGATGTTTCTTTAGAATCTTCGGCCTCTTCTGCTACTGAATCATCTTGCGTATCTACCAATTCTTCATGCTGCTTTGTAGCTTCAGTCTGTTCTGCTACAGCATTTTCAACTGGTTCGTCAAAGGTAAGCTGTTTAGAATCTTCAGCTTTTTTTAACTCCTCGTTTTTGTGCTTTGTCTCACGTGTCATGGTTAACCTGTGGTTTCCACTTATATCCTTGCTTATTATACGGCATAAGCGTTATTTTCTACTACTTTTAGTGCGGTGAGAACTACAACAGATGACTTGAGTTTGATATTTAATAATGATTTAATAATTGATAACGTGGCAACACGTGCGAAGGCTAGAAGTTATGCCCCTAACGACTAGTCCGAGCGCTGCAAAACCAACCGGGTAACTTTGTTACCACTCGGAAGGCAGGACCAGCAAAAAAACAGTACTTCGGTACTGTTTTTTATTTGCTAAATTGGCTATTTTACCTAGCTCTTTGGATTTCGAAGATAGACTGCGTCTCTAGCAATTTCAAATTCTTGTTGGTTTCCTATTTCAATTACTGTATCGATTACCTGTTCCATAATTGCTTTTCGCTGGTCAATTGTTTGCTGTTCACCGTACAGTGCAGGATTAAATTCATAGCTACCATCTGGAAAGAATCT
>DLGX01000008.1 GCA_002482925.1 Candidatus Saccharibacteria bacterium UBA7683 | reverse complement strand
TTGATGACTAATCAATCACGCAACCCTAGAGATACTGAACCCGGAGCCCGTTTTTTGGCAGCGACCCCGCGCCTAGAAATACATGAAGAAACAAGGCGAATTGCATTATTACTTCAACTTGATGAAGCAGATATAGCCAATAGTGGCATCTTAGAAAAACTGACCTCTATTGGCTTCACGCCAAAAACTGAATTTCACGTCACTGCCGTAGACATCAAACAGGGTTCTGCTATTGCAGATGCCTTTGATAGGCAGGATGAAACAGATAAAGCTACGGTTATACATACCTTGGAAAAAGCCGAGGCTAGTTCATGGCAGATTAGATCAAGAGATGAGTTTTATCTTGTTGAAAAGCAATATGATGAAGAGGATGAGCCCCGAAAAAGCATTGTTCAAATTGTAGACTGCCCCGAACTGAAGGGCTTATACGCAGAACTAGGCCTGTTCACTCCTGATGGTACTCAGCATGAAACACCACCTGCTCACATAACACTTGCTACCCAGGGCAGTACTCGCGGAATCGGCATAGGCACTTTAGATGAATTACATGCTCTGGGCACACCTTTCACCGTTCCTGCTTAACAAAATAGCTTTTGGATTCCTGAAGTTATAGTCCGCCAATATTGACTTAACAGCACTTTTGTGCTATTATTTTTTATATATATGACACAAAATTACGTCCACACTCCTACCACAGAGCCCGTACCAATAGACACGAGATACCAGGATGGACTCGAAGAACCACAAGATGCGCTACAGCCAGAATCAAAAGAACAGCTTGGATTTGAAGACCTAACTCTATTTACTGGTACATTCTACGGAAACGATCCGTCTTCTCGCCTACGTCAGGAACTTGCCTTAGAACTTTTTGAGCATGCCAATGCTAATGGTATTCGCATAGTTGTAAGCGACGGAGGCTCAAACGAAGAGTTTTTAGAAGCGGCCGCGATACTTCCCAATGTTACCTTAGTTCATGAACCAGGAGGCAGTACTATGGGTTCATCACGGCGATTTGCCCTTGAACAAGCAATGGCCCAAGCAGAAGATGATCCAGATCACGTTTTTATGTGGCTGGAACCAGAAAAAGTCGACCTTGTAGACCCTGAAACCTTGACCAAGCTTGCACAGCCAATCCGTGATGGACTTGCTGATATTGTCGTACCTTCTAGAACAGATTTTTCAACCCTACCAAAACAACAAGCTTGGATAGAACAACGAGCCAACAGACGAGCTAATAATATGATGCGAGGAGAAGATCCTAGCGAGGCGCCCAATAATCAAGAGCCCACGCTTGACCTGTGGTTTGGCCCCAAGGTGTTTAATCGAAAAGCGGCCCCGTACTTTACCGAATACGAAGGCAAGCTTGATAAGTGGGATGCCATTATTAAGCCTGTTTTAACTGCTTACAAAGAAGGTCTGCGGGTTTCTGCTGTGCCTGTAGAATTCAATTACCCTTCCGCCCAGAGCGAACTTGAAGATGGAAATACAGACTTCCAGCGAAAGCGTTTGCAACAATACGGAAGCATACTAGTTGAACTTGGTGACACATTTTGGGAAACACATGAGCTAGTAGATGGTGAGCTAAGAGCTACCACGCCTGATTCTAAATAGTAAACGATTTAAATCTGTGATTTGATTTAAAGCAGTTTTGGCACAATAAACGAAGGTGGTATTGGCGATTGACCCTCCACTATGCCTGCCATTGCCCCGGTGTGTAACCAGTTGAGTGGTAGCACAAAAGCCTTATGTTCATATTCTCCTGCATCGTGTTCTATGGCTGGATCGTTATAGGCAAGGTCTGCCATAACTTTAGTTCCTAGCGCGTCAAGTAACGCATGCGAAGCTTCGTGAGCAAAGAATGCGGTGAGTGATTGAGCAGCAGTTGGCTTAAACACCGCAAGGTTTGTATCACCATCACTGGGGAACTTCCCAGTGACAGCGGTGGGGGTCATTACTTCTTCGCCAGGATAGTAGATGTCCGGCGAAAAACAGATTAAAGGTCTTAGCGTTTTTCGAGGATCTTTATCAAGGTATGGGTGACCATTAAAGGTTGCGCCACCGCCTATCAATACTCCGTCAGGTGTATGAAAACCCCCTGTTCCAGACATAATTACTGTCATTTGAATATTATCGAGCTTGCCTGCTGCAGCACGATCTTGAAAGCTTTTAATGCGGATTGGGTCAATTGCTTGGTTATTTTTGTTGTTAACTTTATCCATTGAGCTAATTAAAAAGTTTACGGTCTGGTTCAAAGCTTGGTCATCAACTAACATAAGGAGGTCTGGATTCTGGCCAGTCTGCGCCTGCATTACAGAAATTTTCATACCAGATTCTGTGTGCACATCTTTAACAAGCTTGGCTTTATTATGTGCAATTGCTGATTCAAGTGTGTGTCTATCTTCGCGTTCGTACTGCTCACCAAGTTGTCGAAGTCTTTTTTCGGCTAGCACATTACTTTCTGCTTCACTCATAAACAGCGCCTCCTTGGCGGCACTAACTACGCTCGGTGTGAGTGCAACAGCTACGGTCGCTCCAATACCGCGCAAAACGTTACGTCTTGTTACTAGCCGATTTCCTGGTGATTCTGATTGTGATTCGCGTTTCATATTATTTATTTTGGGTAAATCAAATATACTATAGCAAATTTTATCTATAATGTCAATATACTGATGCTCTATGCTTAGTCTATTAACTACCCTGTCGAAACTGAATCACTGCGCAATTACAAAGCGCTACTGCGATTTATCGGATTCAAGCTTTATGTATTCACTGACCTTCTTTTGATCCCGGTATTCGTTTAGATACTGAGTCATATCTTTTACTTTAATTCGAATAATCGAAACCTTGGCGCGGTTTTCGTCGACTTTTTCGTTAACGGTAACAATAAAGTAATCGCTAGCAGTTTTAATAACGTCACTCACCTGGCCTGGTTGAAGTT
>DLGX01000007.1 GCA_002482925.1 Candidatus Saccharibacteria bacterium UBA7683 | reverse complement strand
GTGTCATTCGGTGCACTATTTACATGGGCGTGGATGGAACTATTTTCAGGTTCTAACTATCTACGCAGGCTACTTGGGTTAGTGATACTAACAACACTTATTTATAATCGAATATAACAAAGTTTCAAAAACCAAAGTTTAAGTGTATACTTAAAGTATGCAACTTCCAACAGATGAAGAATTTTCTACGCTGATAGGTAATGCGCTTGATGAATTACCAGAAAAATACGTTTCACGTCTAGAAAACGTGGTAATTACCTATGCTGATGAACCAGACCAAAATCAACGTACAAAGCTAAAACTTCGCGGGAATCAGAGTTTATTTGGCTTGTATGAAGGAATCCCACTAACACAGCGGGGGAGTAACTATAACTTAGTTTTACCAGATAAAATAACACTATTTAAACTCCCACTGTTTTATTATGCAGGGAATGATGAATCAAAATTTCATGCACAAATAAAACACACACTTTGGCACGAAATCGCCCATTATTTTGGACTGGATCACGACCGTATTCATGAACTAGAACAAAACAATTTCTAAATATTGACATTTCATAGCTTTTATGTTAGTATTTATTACATGAGTACTACGCAGTCAATAGATACATACCCTTGGTCAGGTGGCGCTTGGGGTGCTGGTTCTTTTGATCCTGACGCTTACTACCCCGGAGCTGATTATGGTCAACCCCAGAGAAGCACTGTTGAACTTGCAAACGGTGTTGAAATTATTGATCCTTTTGATCTGGATAACCTGCTTTTCATTGATAAAGAAAAAGTTGAATTAGCTTCAAAGCAGCTTGATGTTCTTGAAGCTGAGATAAGAACAAACCCAGACGCAGTCCTTAGTTGTTTTATAGGTACTGGTGGAACAATAGCTATGTCTTACGAGAATGGAGTTAAGTTACCTAAGATAGATACTAAAACGATTGTAGGTGAGCTTCCTGATAGTAAAAAAGGTAAGTATAAGTTAGCGTCATTTCAACTTCCAACACTTATAGATAGTGCTGACATGGAAATTGACTACTGGTCTGATACCGTAATTGCAATGTCGTGGATGTGGCAAAATATGTCGGATAAAGTTAAAGAACGATTCGCAGGTTTTGCAGTTGCACATGGAACAGATACGTTATACGGGGCAGGGGCTACTACATCTGCCGAACTTGGTCCCGATCTTCCATTTAATGTTGGATTTGTGGCAGCACAGAAATCTATTGAAGATAAAGTTAATGATGTGGCAGGTAACGTACACGGTACATTGATTACGCTTGCCGAATTACACGCACAACGTGTTGCAATGCCTTTCGTTTACTTTGGTGGAGATTCAGGAGCAGCATATAATGCGGCTGCAGTAGTAAAGGTAAGTGATACAGAGTTCGATGGTTTTGACAGTCCAATGCACAAGCCGGCAATTACTTATAAAAACTTTGCTGTTGAAGGCGTAGACCAAGCACAATTTAATCGCCACTCCTTAAAATCTAAGAATTCTGATAATTTCTTCCCCGTGATTCTAGATGGATATCTTGAGCTAGATGAAATTATACTTCGTCAAGGAAAGTCGCCCGAGTATTATGCAGAAAGAATCAATCTAGCAAAGAAACTTGGTTCGCATGCAGTGCTAGTAACTTCTTTCGGTGGCTTTACTGGGCCAAAAAAATCACTTAGAGCACTAATTGGTGCCGCAGAAGACGCTGGAATAACATTATTTTCAGCCAACCCTTTTCCTCAAGGCGAAACAGGGCATGTGTACGAGTCTTCATCAATGCTGAGAGACTCCACTGAGACTACAGTAATTTTGCCAGAATCCGCATATTATTTTTATGAGATAGCCAGAAAACTTTTTCCTAATGACACAACGGCACAGATAGCATTTATTCGTGAAAATGACTATGTTGGTGAACAGCCGGAAGGCTTTATGCAAAATGCCTTCCCTGTGCAAAGACTGGAAGATGGAAAAATAGCGTCGAAATATAGTGTGCCCCATCGCACTACTGATGGAGTAGTTATACCAAGAGTGGGAGCGCCTTATATCCTAGACGATGATGGCGCCAAGACCTTGTTGGTATCAAAAAGCAAGGATTCGTAAAACACGGCAGCTTTACAGGAGCTGCTCGATCTGTTAAACTAGTGTTCGACTTGTTTAATAATATGGTATCGAACTCTGACTCCGAATGACGCTATAGTCAACTCGGGCAAGTCAAGCTCAGAGTGACGATGAAGGAATATAAGAAATAATGAAAAAAGCAGTAATTGTAGTAAAAGGACACCAGTATTTGGTGGCTGAAAAACAAAAGCTAGAAGTAGAACTTGTAGGCGATGAAAAGACTCTAAAATTTGAACCGCTACTAATTGTTGATGGCGACAACGTTCAAGTTGGACAGCCTCTAGTAAAAGGCGCTTCTGTAGAAGCAAAAGTTCTAGAAACTATGGTAAAAGCAGCTAAAGTAACCGCTATTCGCTACAAAGCAAAAAAGCGTGTTAATAAAGTTCGTGGACACCGCCAACAACACAGTGTTATTGAAATCACCAAAATCAGCTAATAATTAGTGGCTAGATATAAACGGGCCGAAAGGCTCGTTTTTGTATGGTGCAGGTAAGAAAATTGACCAATTGTAAGTTTATATGGTATAATAATATTATATGACAGAAATTGTTAGATCTAGTTTTGTGAATGTAGATCAATACGCGCCACAAGGCGCAAAGGTGGTCGAAGTTTCTGAAGCTGATGGTTTGCTTGTGCACGTCTTAGAATCAGACAAATATAAGCCTGGTGAGCAAGTTATGCTTGAAGTAATTGAACCAAAAGCAGTCGCTTGCCTTTGGGAGCCTGGTGAGAGCGGTAGTTCACTCATGATTGAAACCTTAGCGGGCAATGGAAGTCTTGTGACTATTGAAATTGGAACTGGTGAACAGCAGCGCACAGTGTTAAAAACCGGCGTAAACGCTCAAGTTGAGCCAGGTACAATTTACTGGTATGAAAATAATGGCCTACCGAACGATCCGTTATTAGTACTCGATACCTGCGTTGGTTTTGACGAAGCGCATGAACCAACTGTCGCTCGCGTACATGAACAATTGCAAAAAGTCGACTTCTCAACATTGTAGAAACTAGAATCCAAACCGTTAAAGCTGTTATACTAGCTATAAGCTCGGAGGGAAACAAAACACGTGGCAAATATTATAGCGGTAACTAACCAAAAAGGTGGCGTTGGTAAAACAACTACCACTATTAATGTTGCGTATAATCTGGCTAAAAGTGGTAAGAATGTACTGCTTGTTGATCTTGACCCTCAAGGAAACGCTTCAAGCGGACTTTCTGTGAGTAAAAACAAGGCAACTACTCGAGATGTTCTTAGTGGCAAATCTACTTTAGAAAATGCGGTGCAAAAAACTGCGTATACAAATCTTTTTGTACTACCTACAGATGCAGAGCTAGCTACGCTTGAAACTGAAATCGCGACCGCTAAAGATCGTGCAATTCGGCTTAAACAAGTACTAGTAGATTCAAAGTACGACATTGTACTAATTGATTGCCCACCAAGTCTTGGTTTGCTTACAATTAATGCACTTACCGCATCGCAATCAGTAATTATCCCCGTTCAGACAGAGTACTATGCCCTAGAAGGCTTAGGTCAACTACTTGAAACCATGAAGCTTGTTCGACA
>DLGX01000089.1:12819-13879 GCA_002482925.1 Candidatus Saccharibacteria bacterium UBA7683 | reverse complement strand
TTTTTTGGATCTTGTTGCATTACTTTTTTGCCTTTTTAGCGTTACTTGAAATTAAAAACGCGCTGTTTTAGGCGCATTACTTACGTATACTTTAATTATATCATAAGTGTCATTAATTTTCCAGTTTAAAAGACGGCCGAAGCCGTCTTTTAATACATACAAACTAAGCGTGTTATTTAGATGCTTGTACCGCGTATGTAATATTAATCGCATCTACGTGATAATCTCGTAGTGCAGTTAATACAGGCTGTTTGTTCTGCTGAAGCAACAGCTTGTCATTTTCTACCGCCTGCGCACAATCAACCGTAGGGCTAACGAGCGCATTTATTGCTTCTTTGGCCTCAGTTTTATCAATTTCGGTCGTAGCAATAAGTTCTTCAAAACCCTCTGGGGTTAACTGGTGTCGGTCTACATACCACTTTTGGTAATCTACCTGCCAACCAATCTTCTTATATTGAGAATCTGATGAACGCTTTAAACGATCGGTTTCTCTATTTACGCTGGCTTGACGTTGTTCACAGGTTCTTGGTTGGTTTTCCCAATTTTCCTTACCTTCGCCAAAACGCCAGTCATTCCACCAGCCATCACGCTGTTCTCTCTCTCCTCGTTGGTGAGAAAATTGTCTGGCCGCATTTTGGTCACCGTTGTTATTAGTTGCTACAGCGGCTCCTGTAGGCGCAACTGTGGCAGCACCTGCGGCTGTAATGACCAACGCTGTTCGTAATGATTTTTTAAAATTAATATGTTTTAACATAGTGTAAGCTCCTTAAAATAAAAGTTGATAATGCGTGCTCGTATAGACGCTCCTTTCTTTTAGTTAACGAGTGTTTACTGTAGCATAAGCAAATTAGGCGTTCTGTGTGTTTTATTACTGCAATAATTTTTTTATACGCTATTGTTCAGTAGTAGATAGCAAAGATAAAAACTTTGTAAAATTAGTTCTCGTTGTAAGCATTACACAGATCATAAATTGACATAAGCGCTAATAATCTGACATCATACTACTTATGATAGAACTACAAAACTTTTCAAGAGATGCTGGTCAAATTTTAGATGCGAG
>DLGX01000089.1:0-12618 GCA_002482925.1 Candidatus Saccharibacteria bacterium UBA7683 | reverse complement strand
GAAATGGAAATTGAAGGCCACTGGCCATGGCAACGTACCAAAAATACTAAGAAGATTTAGCTACTATTAAGAGGTACTAGTAAGAAATTTAACGATTTCTCTAGATTTAAAAAGCAATACATACGCACAGGTTACATTGTGCCCAAGTGCTTTAGTTTGAAGTTTTTTAGCTCCTGGAATCACCGCATCTCGTGGTGGAACTACAATATCGAGAGGTGAATAAACTGTCAGGATTCTTTTTTTAAGTTCTGGTGTGAGCTTTGTAAGAGATTTAGAGAGCATTTCCATCGACTGCCCAAACGATGGGTTAAGCTCTTTTATGGTGTTAGATACATTGCCCTGCAACTTACCACAAATTGTTACTACACCAGAAACTTCAGAGGGCCTGAGTGCAAATGCTGAAATTACCGCACTTGCCCCTGCGCTTGTTCCTATTAGTGATACCTTTTTACCTTTTGCGTGAAGTTCGTCTATTCGATTAATCAACCGTTCAAATCGAGGTTTTAAGTCAGTAGGTTCTGCCCACTGCATAGTAATAACCTCGGTTCGTACAAAATGCACCCGCCAGAACTTCAGTGCCCACTTTTGAAGTCGCACAAGCCAGTTTATGTTATCGCCAAGCCCTGGCACATAAATAATTACGTGTTTCAACTAGGTTCTTTCAGTAACATAGAAAGCTTAGTTACGGTGTTCCAGTTTCGTATTGTCATTTTCTTGTAAATTGGCTTTCCAATAATTTTAGATAGCTTGCTTTTTGTACGCTCTGAGCTGAGCCGTTGAAAATATATAACCGTTTTACCTGCCCATATAGCGTCGGCTTCAGAATTAAGCTCAAACTCGGCTGCAACTTCGGTGGGGTCTTTGTTAAACAAGAAGATCACATCGCTATGATACAAGTCTGGCTTGCTACCAAAGCCTTCTGGAGCATTTTTTACTACCTTAATAAATTCATCCATATCTACAACCAGCACATCTACTTTGAATGCAAATTTATCTTCAATACTATCTTCAAGTACCCTGCTTAGCGTTTTGCTATTTGTGTTATCACTAGCAAAAATAACGTTCCCGCTGTTTATATAAGTCTTCACTTCAGTGTGACCGAGGGCTTCAAAACATGCCTTTAGTTCTGGCATTGGAACCTTTTTATTACCGCCAACATTTATACCCCGAAGAAGCGCTACGTATTTCATTCTGTAAGTATACCGTATAATACAGGTATGGATCAGCCGCTTGCAGAGAGAATGCGACCAAAGACCCTCGAAGAATACATCGGGCAAAATCACCTTATGCGAGAAGGTGAAATTATTCGTGAAATTATTTCTAAAAAACAACCGACCAGCTTAATATTCTGGGGGCCGCCAGGTAGTGGAAAAACTACTTTGGCGCGTATTATTGCAAGCGAACTTGAAACTGATTTTGTGGAACTTTCAGCCGTAACTGCTAGTAAAAAAGATGTGCTGGAAGTTATTGAAACCGCACGCAGAAGCTGGAACTCAGAAGGCCAGCTTGCACTTACTGACACTTCTAAATCGAAACGAATGATTCTGTTTATTGATGAAATTCATCGTTTCAACAAAGCTCAACAAGATGCGTTTTTACCGCATGTCGAATCTGGGCTAATTACGCTGATTGGTGCTACAACCGAAAACCCAAGTTTTGAAGTTATTAATCCACTGCTTTCACGCTCACGGGTAATTGTTTTAAAACCACACACCAAAGAAGATATGCTGAGTATTATTAAACGAGCTGTTACGCTAGAAAAAGCAACCAAACGAGTAAGCGCAAAAGCTATTGATTTGCTCGCAGAAATGAGCGCTGGCGATGCACGAGTTGCGCTTTCTAACTTAGAACTTGCCCTGCAACTTTCAGAAAAAGTTACGGCTGAAACAATAAAAACAGCCGCCCAGAAACGTTTGCCGAGCTACGACAAAGGTGGTGAGTATCATTACAATTTAATCAGTGCTTTTATTAAAAGTATGCGA
This sequence comes from Candidatus Saccharibacteria bacterium UBA7683, assembly GCA_002482925.1. Lineage (GTDB taxonomy): Bacteria > Patescibacteriota > Saccharimonadia > Saccharimonadales > UBA7683 > UBA7683. Next base: position 10,636 of record DLGX01000089.1, on the reverse strand, counting down.
GGTTCAGATGCCACGGCAGCACTCTACTATTTAGCACGTATGCTTGAAGCTGGTGAAGATCCTAAGTTTATTGCCAGAAGAATGTTAGTGTTTGCTTCTGAAGATATCGGGCTAGCCGGCAACGGTGCAATGAGCTTAGCGGTTTCCACTTTTCTTGCGGTTGAACGGGTTGGAATGCCTGAATGCCAATATACGCTTTTTCACTGCGCGGCAGCGTTAGCTAAAGCCGAGAAATCACGTACTGTGGCTGATGCTATGACAAGTGCGCTCCAGGCTGCCAAACAGTATCCCGACGCGCAAGTGCCGCTTCATTTAAGAAATGCTCCGACCAAACTTATGAAAGATCTTGGCTATTCAAAAGGAACTAAATGGGAAGCTGGCTTTGAACATCCTGATGGATTTTTGCCCGAAGAACTCAAGAATCTTACGTTTTTATAAACGCAAGTCTTCCTACGCGATCTTCAACTTCTGCAACAATTATTGGGTCTGTACTAAAAAGCATTTGTTCAGCGGTTCCAAATGTAACGCCTTGTTCCAACATGTTGTGACTACCTTTAATTACTAGGGTAGGTTTGTCTTTAAAATATACAATCAATATTTTTTCATGTAAGTAATCTTCGTGATTTTCAGGATACGAGAGTTCTAGATCAGAAAACCGACTGAGAACAGCTTCTTTTAAACGAGCTGGCAGCACAAGCTTACTTGGACGGTTTGAGGCAACCACTACCTTCTCCGCGCCGAGCTCACGTTGTTTTACTTCGAGTATTTGTGCAAGCTCACCTTCAGGTGTCATCTGAGAAAGAAACGTAATGCCCGTAACTTCAGAATCATCGACTAACCTGGTAACTTCTTCGTAAATAGCCGATCTGCCCGGCTGTCCTGTATCAACAATAACGTAAGAGTGCTCGTCGAGAATATATGGTGGTAAATCAGCCGTGGTATCAAGCCTATTGTTTTCATAGATTAGTTTAGAACGTCTATCTCTTTCATCAGCCCATACGCGACTGGTGAACCTGAACATGGAATCGAGATTACTAAAACCTGTTGTTTTTAAATCTACCCCACCAAAGTCATATACAATGTCATCAGCTACTGCCGTTTTATCGTGGTTCTGGCCAGCATATGGATTTGTTAAAAAGCGTGGTCTTCGCGTTACTGGCTGGTGACAAAAGCCTGCCTCAACTCTGCATTCTTCCGTTCCTCGAGCCTGGAGTTCAGTCATAAAGTGAACAAACTTTCTTACATTTTTGGCATGTCTTCCAAAAGGATTAACTACTAAGTGGGCGTCATCAAAGCGCTGAGAAAAGTCGCTTGCCAGTACTCGTACCAGCGGAATTGTTCCAGCTTTTTCCATTACTGCGTCGAGCACTTCTTCGGTTTCAGCACTGTATGTCATTGACATAGACTGAATAATTATTCTATGTTCTGCCACTGCTATGTCATGAATATAGTATTCTGGCAGTTCGTTTGCACTCACAAGTTCAAGGTCAGATCCGATAACTGGTAATTCTGTGCCAATGGTATGGTGCTCTGCTATTGCCATAGTGAATTAAAATCAGTATAGCTTACGCAATAAAAAAACAACAGCTACGCTCTGACAAATACGTTCGTATATAGTATAATCAATCCGTTACACACAGTGGGATGTCGCCAAGTGGTAAGGCACTGGTTTCTGGTACCAGCATTCGGGGGTTCGAATCCCTCCATCCCAGCCATACAAAGAGCCGAGTCTTCTGACTCGGTTTTTTGTATACTTGGTTCGAGTGATCCGATCTGCCGAATGTACAGCAACGCTGTTATTCGGGAGGTTCGGCGTAGCGAAGCGGAGAAGCCAAAGGCGCTATCCCTCCATCCCAGCCAAGCTGTACACTAAGATTAAAGACCGTGTTCTATGAGCCTGACTCATTGTAGATTCGGTTCTAAGCCAACCACAACTTTTAGCAAGCACTAAGAGTCAGTTTTATTAACAGTACTTTCTAAACACCGAGCTCTGCGATGATCGTGTCAAGTTCTGGTATTAGAGCATCTGCACCTTGGTTGTTTGCTTTTCCAAGCCACTCGATCTTTTCAATAACTGCAAAAGCTACTTCACGCACTGCCTGCTTCTGCCCTTCTTCGAGCCCAGCGAATTTAACCAAGAACTCTTCTGGGAAGAATCGCATAGTTGAAAAGGCACTTGCAAAGAGAACTTTTTGGTCATAAAGCGGGCTCGTATGTATAGGTTGCGTACCGTCTTCGCCGTATTCATAACCAGCGTAAGAAACTGGTCTGAAGATAGTTTCTAACTTATCTGCAGCACCTTCTTCATCTGGAAAAAACCAAAGCCTTCCATACGACGACTCGTCATAACCCGCGGCCTCAACAAATCTGACGTAGGATTGGAGTAATTGCAAGTTAAGATTTGGAGTACTTTCTTCATAAGAACCTGCCATAGATATAGCCCTTGCCACGCTCACGCCAATAGCAAACTCGTTTTCGTATGCTGGATCGTCGGCGACTGCCCGATTGGCGACAATTGAATCTGATTCTTCGTCGTACCAAACGTTTCTAAATACAGAATCATCATACCCTTCACCAATTTGATATTCCGGAATCTTCTTTATATATACCTCGTGAGTTTCTCCAAATTGTGCAAAAACCTGTATCTCTTCGCCCATCTTTTTAATGATATCTTCGTCAGCACTGCGTTCGGCAATTATTGGGTGTATTACGTTTACCCCGTCGTAGTAAGCCTGGCTGCCATCTTCAGAATCTTCATTTGAATACGGGAATATCTCTACAAAAGTTCTAAAGAGAGGTTGGGTATCGCCCCTGGCTGTTCTATGAGTAATATCAACCGCAAAAGTGTCACTACCTTGTGCCCAAGGCTCTAGTTCGTATCTAAACTTAAGATAGTCTGGGCTATTTGGGTCAGTTATGTCACCAGATTCAGCATCAGTAAAAATGGAACCTCTAAAAAGATTCTGGTCGCGCGATAGAGTAAAGTCACCACTGGCACCAAACCTGTTGACGACACTTACATTTATATCTAAAGCATCATTACCTATACCGTTTGGTAGTAATTCTGCAATTTGTTCTTTAAACTCTGATTCCTCATTCGTAAAAAGCTTTCCGATTTCACTAATATCTAAAACAGCTGTCCATCCATCGGTAGTAATTTCTAGCGGGCCAGCTTTATAAGTATCTTTCGGTTTTTCTTGGAAGAAATGTACCGCGCCTTCAGCGTTTGGAATTATGTAACCACGGGTTTCTTCTTCGGGTGCGACTACGACGACGGCACGGTCTGATATGAGTGTTCCTGCGGCTAAACCAGCCAGCCCTGCGCCCACATCCCGCAGGAAGCGTCTTCTTGAAGGTGTTTCTTGCTGAATTGGGGTGGACGCGGTTTGTTCTGTAGCACCATTTGTCCACTCGGGTGGTATCGGTGGCAGTGTAGTGTCACGGCCTTCTTGATCTACATGATGTAAAGAATATGGCCCAATTGGGGCAATAAAGGTAGGCACACCTTCTGGTGTCATTTCACTTGTTCGATCTGTATTTCCAGTGGACTCTGTCATAATAAATAAACAGTATCATAAAATGCATAAAAAAGCAATAGCCGCCTGATCTGTCAACGGCTATAATGTATCTGTATAAGTTAACCTGTGAGTTTCAGATCTTGACGCACAGCCAAGTACAATCATAGTCGAACTCCATCGTGGAGTTCTTTTATTTTACTTACGCTTGCCTTAATTATGAAACTGTTTAATAATAACTCTATGCATTACGAGGCTGGCGAACCAACAAAATTAGTTTTTGATATACCTGAAGAAGTGCAAGCCCTTAGCTGGGCTGCATCAGAGGTTCGCCAAGCTGACCCAGACGACCCCGTGGCACAGAGCGCGTATCAGTCTGCACGCTCTGCTGTAACAGTAGATGCACATGGCGGATCCCAGAAAGAAGATTTTACGGTAAGCGGCGACGAAGCTGACGCAGTACTGTCAGTTCTTAAGCGATGGGTTGAGACCGGGCCTCCAGAGGAACAGAATCAGGTGACTGATGCTGCTCGAGCAAAAAGCTACAGAACTGCTTGCGCAATCGTTGCCAAAACAGCAGAAACATCAGAAGCGGCAGAACCTACCTCTTCTTTCTGAAACAGATCCATTAGCCCCAACCAATAAAAAAATCCACTATGAGTGGATTTTTCACTTCGAAGCTACGAATGTACAGCAAGGCTGTATTCAAAACATTCGGTGAGCTAAAGATTAAGCAGGTCTAATACTCTGTATGTTACGATTGCTGGCCACACACAAGCTTTTAGAAAAGCTAGAATAACGTTCCAAAAACCATCTACCTGACCTACGAAATAAACTACAGCGCCAACCCACGACAGGAAGAACACAAAACCAGACATACCTTCGGTTTTATTTACTGTTACAAGTGATTTATTATTTTTAGTCATAGCACCTCCTAAAGTAATTCTACTCCTAGATTTCGGTCCTAGCAATTATTATAATATCGCATATTTATATCGTAAAAAATTTACAAATGAGATACCTTAGCTACGGTATAACTCTTGCGATCTGTATTTTATCTTGTTGGTTTTACTCGCCGTGAGGCTCGTCAACAAAATCATAGCGGTCTGCCAAGCCAAAGTGTTCAAGCTTTGCATCAAACTGCTCTAATAGTCCATCGGTATCTGTTTCTCCCCTAAGGTTAAAAACAAAATCTATACCTTCGTGCTGTGGCCAGACTACGTTGCTCATCATTGCTTTTGCGGCTGCAATAGGTGGAACATTCCACTTGGCAACAGGAATTGGAAATGCATCTTCTTCAGTCCATTGCTTAACTCGATCTATAGCAGTTTGAAATGGAGTGTTGACCCAAAGCGCTAGCGTCAAGGCGCCAGTAGTTTCGGCCAATCTAACAGGAAATTCCCGTGTTCTAGGTCCATTAACAAACATATCTAGCACAACGTCGTCGCCTGCGGATAGAATTGGCTCAGCCTGCGCGCCAAGAACGTTTCGTATTCTTTTAACATCAATATTTCGTGATTTACTGCCCTCAGCCTCTTTTTGTTCCATGATTGCCTTGCGAACTAAATCACTAGATAACAATTCAGCATCATATTCATCAGCTAATACTTCCGGAAATTCAAGCGGCGCACACCCCAGAACGCCGATCTTAAAAATTAGCAAAGGTTTTTCGAGTGTCTTGTCGTCAAGAACTCTTCCGTAGTCTTCAAAATCCATACTCATATTAGATAGTAGTATAGGTCTTATACCACTATTTTGCAATATGTAATATTTTATCTTGTAGTACTTTGTATGCTATTGTCCCCTCTTGCATATAAATCTGCTTGTTTGTACATTATCAGTATAATCTCGCGTGCACATCTAAAGTAAGCGCACAGACCTTAGGAGTATACTTATAAGTGGCGTATTAATTTGAGGAGATAGTATGTTAAAAGATTCTCAGACATTCAGTGGTTTTTCAGTTAATGATATTCCGACCGCAAAAGAGTTTTATCAAGATGTGCTTGGACTTGAGGTTGAACAAAATGAAATGGGATTAGAACTTAAACTTAAAAATAGTAACAACATTTTTGTTTATGAAAAAGAAGATCACCAGCCAGCAACCTTTACAGTACTCAACTTTATAGTCGAAGACATTAATAGCGCTATCGATAAACTCGTAGAACGCGGTGTTGTATTTGAACAATATGAGGGAATGCCAGCCGAGCAAGATGAACGAAGAGTTCTACGTGGCCTAGCGGTAAATGAAGGGCCAGACATCGCCTGGTTTAAAGATCCAGCAGGAAATATTTTTGCAGTTTTACAGGTTGCTTAATTACTGTTTTTACCCTTCAAATTGAGCGTATTAGAATTGTCTTTATGTACGCCTGCGCTACCAATATGTTTTTCAGAAATTTGTGCGCCATTTTTTATAATATGAACAATTGCCATGGAGTGGCCACGACCAAGATCAAAATCTGCTTTTAACCAAGAAACTATCTCGCCAGCCTTTGTTTTAGGGTCGTCGTATCCACGTTGTTTAGCAAGTGCAATAAACTCATTCGGAGTTTTACCTGTTTTTTCTTCAATATTATCTAAATATGCTTGAAATGACATGTCATTCGCCCTTATATGCAGCCTCGAGCTCGGCCACATTTAGCTTGTGCATTTTCATCATAGCCATTGTTGCACGCTTAACACCTTCTGAGTCATCACCAGACATAACTTCGCCAAGTTGCTTTGGCACAATTTGCCAGCTAATACCAAACTTATCTTTGCACCAACCACACTGCTCTGCTTCTGGAACGTGGGAAAGTTTTTCCCAGTAATAATCTACTTCTTCTTGGTCTTTACAGTCGATAGTGAATGAAACTGCTTCGTTGAACTTAAAGAGCGGGCCACCATCGAGGCACATAAACCGCTGGCCATCTAATTCGAAAACTCCATTGATCACTTTACCGCTCATGCCTTTAAAGTGTTCATCGAGCGATTCGTCGGGATACTTATCTGCGCTGATAATTTTAGAATTTGGAAATACATCTACATAATAATTCATTGCTTCCTGCGCATTCATATCAAACCACAAACTAGGAGTAATTTTTTGCATAACTAGGCACCCTTCGCTTAATTTAATGCTCCCCCTAGTTTATCACCAAGAGCAACTAGCCATTTAGCATTGCTTCAAGAAACAAGGCTGCAACGTCAACTGATGGACCAGATGAAGGTGCATGAAACCATTTTAAGCCTGGCGCAGTGTTAACTTCTAGTACATAGGGTTTACCAGATTCATCTATTAAAAAATCAACTGCAGCAAATTTTAAATGGAATATCTCCGTGACATCAAGCGCAAGCTCAACTAAGTTAGAATCCCAAGAATCTTTGGCGAATGAGAGTCTTTCAAGTTGCCTGTCTTTAGCAACAGAAGTACCATATTCACTTTGGTGTACGGCAATCACCGTACCATTTAAAACTAGGTACCGCATTTCTTTGCCAGCAACGTATTTTTCAAAAATATAACCTTTGAGATCTAGGCGTGCTATTTGTTTTATATCTGTAACTATCGTAATGTCCTCTGAGCCTTGTCCACTAGTGGGTTTTACAATTATAGTCTGGTGTTCTTTAAGAAATTCACTAGCTTCCTCTAATGTTTTTGGGCGCATATACGGTATATTTGGTACTTCAAATCGTTCAAGTATGAGTCGGGTATGGTACTTATTGCGCACAAGGGCAGAATCAACCTGTGAATTAAGAGAGCTCATTGAACCATTTATATACTGCTGACCATCAGCGGTAGTAACAGAAAATAAATATTTGTTGGTAATCCACTGCGGCTGTAGGCTCATTTGCTCAGCTTTCATAAACAGCAGGTCTGCTGTACCTAGTTTTTTGTCATTAGAAATAATTAATCCTTATTGTTTGTATTGTCGAAACAAGAGTAAGCGGAGCTCTGCGAGATACAGATTCTTGGACTTACATAATATTGTAGTTGTAGTTACTTAAGCTCTGAATGAATAGTTAATCTAAATCAAATATACTGAAACGAAGAATTATAGTAGTTACTAACTTAACCCTATTGTACCATAAAACAGTGCCGGTTCATAGTGCTTTTGCCTGCAAGCTACTTAATCAGGTATTTTTGAAAGCTTGGTTAATAAATTTAGTACTTTTTCTACATTGGCTAGCTGAAACCTGGCAGCAGTTTCGCCTGGACCCACTTTTATTGTATAGGCTTCTTCCGGTAAGCTCTTGAACATATCTTCGTCGGTGTAGTCATCGCCTATTGAAAGTATGAAATCAGAAGGATACATTGCAGCTATTTCGGCAGCTGCGTAACCCTTATGAACGTCTTTAAGCTTCACTTCTAGAATTTTATGACCGTGAAATACGCCTATATCATTATCGCCAAGCACGCCTTCAAGTTCGCGCTTTAGGTTGATCGTTCTAATGTAGGCAAGTTCAGTTGGCACATTTCGGTAATGCCATACTAGCGCAAAATCTTTTTCTTCTACTACAGCCCCTGCTGTTCTATTCGCATATTTTTTAAGAATTGGCAGTAGCGCTGCTTTGTCCTGAGAAAATGCAGAATCAACAGGTGTCCATTCTTTATCATATTTAACCCAGGCTCCGTGTTCTGCCACCAGCCCTAGACTACTGTCTCCGAACCATGATTCTAGTGCATGCCTACTGCGACCGCTTACAATACAAAGCTTCACGCCCGGTTTTTTAGAAATTGAGTCTAGTAGTGCTTTGATTTTTTTAGAAGGTTTAGCCTGATTTACTTTTGGCGAACTCGTAAAATTTTGTAAAGTACCGTCGTAATCTAAAAATATGAGTTTGTTTTTAGCAGTTTGAAACGAGCTCACTAGTAGCAAAACTGCCTGCTTGGTGAGTCGTTTTCGGGTAATATCGGAACTTTCTGTTCGCGTTTCTTCCAGTTGCTCTACAAAATCTTTGCCCCATTCTTGTACGGTGTAGCTCGAAATTCTTTTTTGCATACTTTTAAGTCGTGAAAGTTGTTCTTTTTTAGGCATCTTAAGCGCTCGTTTAACTGCACCCACAATGGATTGAGAGTTGTTTGGGTTGATACTTAACGCTTCAGGTAGCTCGTCTATTGCGCCTGCCATTTCACTTAAAATCAGTACTCCGCCGTTAGTTTTAGAAGCTATGTATTCTTTAGCAATTAGGTTCATACCGTCACGAAGTGGAGTTACCAGCGCAACATCTGCCTGAGAATATAACGCTACAATTTTCTTAAACGGAAGATTTTGGAACTGATACGAAATGGGTGCCCAATCTACTGTGCCATAAGTGCCGTTAATACGACTGACGGCTTGTTCAATGGTTTCTCGTAAATTTTTATATGTTTCTACCTCAGTTCTAGAAGGCACCGCTACAACAACCAGTGCAATCTTTTTACGATATTCTGGGTTTTCTTTTAGCAACAAGTCGAACGCTTCAAGCCGCTGTAAGATTCCCTTTGAATAATCGAGCCTATCGATCGAAAGAATTATTTTCTGAGTTTTATAATGTGCTTTAACTGCGGTAATTTCTTCTAAAACTTCTGGCTCTTCAAGCGCCTGGCGGAATTTTTTATAGTCTATACCAATAGGAAAGGCGTCTACTTTTATATTTCTACCTTCATAATGCATGACACCATGGTTACTGGGAACACCAAGCGTACGCATACAGCTACTTAAAAAGTGGCGGGCATAATCATAAATATGGAATCCAAGTAAATCTGCGCCAAGCAGTCCTTCAAGAACTTCTTTGCGCTCAGGCAGTAAGCGGTAAATTTCGTAGGAAGGAAACGGGATATGTAAAAAGAACCCTATCGAAGAATCAGGCAGTGCTTTTCTGGCCATCGCCGGCAGTAGCATAAGGTGATAATCATGAATCCAGATTCGCGCAGTAGGCTCAGCATATTTTTTTAACGCTGAAAGATACGCTTTATTAACAGATTTGTAGGCGCGCCAATAATCTTCGTTATAACTGGCATACGATTGGAAATAGTGAAATAAGGGCCATAGTGTATCGTTGGAATAACCTTCATAAAAGTTTTCTACTTCTGACTTACTTAAAAATACCGGCACACAGCCGCGTTTTTTAAGTTCTTTTGTAATCTGCAGTTCTTCTTCTTTGGTAATTTCATCACGACTAATTCCTGGCCACCCGACCCAAACGCTTTCACCCACCACCTCAAGACTAGCCATTGCAGTTGCAAGGCCACCTGAACTAGTGGAATATTCTAGTGTGCCATTATTTTTAGAAACACTCACGGGAAGACGATTAGAAACTACAACGAATTCTGATTTACTCATAAATGTCCTAGGCTATAGTATACGCTTAATAGTAGTACCTTGGACCCAACCCACAGATTTTGTAAGTATTATTACACTTCCTCAGCATTACTTCAGCTCCGTTGTATAATAGTAGTTATGGTGGATCGCTACAGAAACTATCAGCCCCGCAGACCAGCCTACAAACCCTCGTCTAAAAGCCACCGGGGTCTTTATTTAGTAGGAATCGCACTGTTGCTTTTACTCGGAGGCAAAACCACGCTTGGGATAGTTCGATCAGAAAAGAAGCCTGAAACTAAAACAAGCTCAACCCCTAAACCAAAAGCAGTTATTAAGGCCGAGCCGATTTCTTCGACAACTTGGAGCGATCTAAATCAAAAGATAACAGGGATTATAAACCAGTATCCGAATTTGAATATTTCAGTAAGTGTAATTGACGTAAACAGTAATACTAAAGCGAATTACGGAATTCAAGAAAGCTTTCACGGTGCAAGCACGACTAAAGTACTCACGGCTGCGGCATATCTTCACGATGTCGAACAAGGTAAGCGCACGGTCAGTGAAAACCTTGGCGGTGGTTCGGCAGAAAGTCATTTACGGCGTATGATCAATCGAAGTGATAATAATTCATGGGCTGTACTCAACAGTGCAGTCGGATTTACGCGCCTCGACGCGTATGCCCGCGCAAATAGTATTAATTCATACAAATACATTGGTAATCTCATGACTGCCAGCGATCAAGCACTACTACTTGGCAAGCTGTACAAGCGTGAATTACTAAACGAAGCCAATACCAACCTACTACTTTCTTTTATGCAAAATACTAATAATGAAGATATGATTCCG
>DLGX01000042.1:1526-4713 GCA_002482925.1 Candidatus Saccharibacteria bacterium UBA7683 | reverse complement strand
AGTATCCGGATTATAGGCGTAGGCGGTGTAGAAACTCCGGAAGCGGCCCAGCTTTATTTTCAAGCTGGTGCTGATGTAGTTCAGGCGGCTACGTTAATAGTTCGTGATGGCCATGCTGCGCTCGACACCTTAATAGAACAAAATGGAGATTAGCGAGTGAATTTTTTAGATCTTTTAAATGCGCAAATTGATAAAAGTAACTCACTACTGTGCGTTGGGCTTGATCCAGATGTGAATAAGCTACCCGAACAGTTTCAAAATACACCGAATCAACTATTTGAATTTAACAAAGCGATTATTGACGCAACGCATAACTTAGTCTGTGCATTCAAACCCAACTCAGCATATTATGAAGCTCATGGTCCGGAAGGCGTGGTGCAGCTTCGGGATACTATTTCATATATTCATGAAGCCTACCCAGGTATTCCAGTTATTTTAGATGCCAAACGAGCAGATATTGGCAATACGAACGACCAGTACGCGACATTTGTTTTCGACTACTTGGGCTCAGATGCAGTGACACTTCACCCTTACCTTGGTCGCGAAGCACTTGAACCATTTTTTGCCAGAAAAGAAAAAGGCTTAATTATTTTATGTCGAACTTCTAATCCCGGGGCTGGGGAGTTTCAGGATTTAATAGTAGATGGCAAAACGGTATATTCGCATGTGGCTAGTCAGGTAAGCCAGTCCTGGGATACATTGGGCAACTGTTCATTAGTCGTTGGAGCTACATATCCAAAGGAACTTGAAGAGGTGAGGGCTATTGTTGGTCCTGATATGCCATTTTTAATGCCGGGGGTCGGAGCACAGGGCGGGGATATCAAGGCGGCAGTAGAAGCTGGTATTGGCGCCAATAAGCGTGGCCTTGTAATCAACTCAGCGCGTGGGGTGATATTTGCGAGCTCTGGTTCTGATTTTGCTGAAGCCGCGCGAAAAGCGGCAACCGAAACACGAGACGAAATTAACAAATATCGCTAAGGAGAAGATATGATTCAAACCCGAGAAGAACTACAGAAAGAAATCGCATTAGAATTACACGAAATTGGTGCATTAAAATTCGGAGAATTTACTTTTAAAAGTGGAATAAAGAGCCCAATGTACATGGATCTTCGCCTTTTTATTAGTTATCCAAAACTTTTAAAGAAGGTTGCTAAAGCATACGCAATGCTCATTGAACCGTTGACTTACAATCGCCTTGCAGGAATAGCCTACGCTGCGCTACCAATTGCGGGTGCGGTAAGTTTAGAAATGGAAAAACCTTGGATCTACATGCGCAAAGAGGGCATAGCCAAAAGTTACGGCTTAAAAAAGGCTATTGAAGGCGAGTTTGAGCCTGGCGACACTATTGTTGTGATCGACGACCTTATTACCAAAGGCGATTCTAAATTAGAAGTCATTGAGCCGTTTCAAAGTAATGATCTTAAAATAAACGATTTTGTAGTGCTGATTGATTACGAAAAAGGCGGCGGTGCGCTGCTACAAGAAAAAGGCTACAATCTTCATGCCTTCTTGACCATGGGCGAAGTAATTCGCATTATGAAGGAAGAAGACAGAATTGATGAAGAAAAATACCAACAGTGTCTTGATTTCTTGGCAAGCTAAAACGTTTACAATAGCCTATCCTAGTGGAGTATAAAAGCCCACTTATCCCCAGAATTGTGGATAAGTGGGCTTAATTAATTTTTTTGTGGGTAATTCCGTGAAAAAAGTATGAAAAAACTATTGCAAGTGGGTAGGTGTGGGTAGTATGCTGTTTGCAGTGGGTTATGGTGGGTAGCAAAAGAAGCTATCAACCGCCACAAACAAACATTAACAAAAAACAATTAACCAATGAGCGACTACTTTGAACGAAGACTAGACGATAAGCGTAGGCTAACAATACCTGCGGATATTCGTACGGAATTCGCAAGCGGAGTAGTAGTAACACGTGGGTTTGGTAACTACTTACATCTTTACCCAAAAGATGTCTGGGACCAAACAGTTGAACCTGCACTACGAGGCGATATTCTTGATGAGCAAATAGCTGACAAGAACGTGAAACTTCGGATGGGCAAGATCGAGAGCAGTCTAGATCTTAAGCAGGGTAGGTTCACGCTAGAAAACCACTTGCTTGAATACGGCAATATCAAAAAAGATATTGTTGCAGTACGAGCAGGGCAGTACTGGCGCATCGTGGCGGCTGAATCGGCTGAGCTGTAAGTTAATTAAAGTACCTTAAAAATTTAATTCGAGCCAATCAGAACCTTTTCGAGGTCAACTACCTAGTAGTCAGCAGTGACAGAAGTTTCACTTTAAAAAAACTTTGTACCTTTTTTAAAACCTCCCAAAAAACTCCACCTCACACATAAGTCTCTCTCGCTAATGGATATAGAGTAATTTTAGAAATTACCTCATCACAACAACTCCATTGGCACCAACAAAAACAAAAACAACTTACAAAAATAAAAAAGCTGGCTACTAGATAGGTGACCTCGACCGGAATGATTCGTATACGGTATACTAATTCTTATACGATGAAAGCGGAAAAAGAAGCACACCACCACAACAACTCCCATGAACCAGTCTTATTAGACGCGGTTACCCGTGTACTCGCTCCAAAGCCAGGTGAAACATACCTGGATTTAACAGCTGGATACGGTGGCCACGCTCGTAGGATACTGCTCGAAACGGGTGATTCTACTAAGCTTACGCTAGTAGACAGAGATCAAAATGCAATCAATAGCCTTACGTCTTTTTCGGAAGCAGGTGCGCGTATAATTCATCAGGATTTTGCGAGCGCAGCCAAAGAATTTGTAGCGAACGGCGAACAGTTTGATATGATCCTGATTGATTTAGGCGTGTCGTCACCACACCTCGACAATGCCGAGAGGGGATTCAGTTTTCAAGCCGAAGCACCTCTGGACATGCGAATGGATAATCGCCAAGAATTAACGGCTGAAACAATCGTTAATAAATATTCAGAAGTAGAACTTGTAAAAATTTTGCGTGAATATGGTGAAGAGCCGAAAGCTAAAAAAATCGCAGCAGCTATAATTTCTGCTCGACCGCTTAGCACAACGCTCGATCTTGCAGCAGTTGTTGAGACAATTTATAGTCGCAGAGGAAGAACACATCCCGCGACTCGTACCTTTCAAGCACTGCGGATTGCGGTAAACCAAGAGCTCTTACAGCTAGAAACAGTATTACC
>DLGX01000042.1:0-1440 GCA_002482925.1 Candidatus Saccharibacteria bacterium UBA7683 | reverse complement strand
AGGGTTATTACCAAAAAACCGATAAGCGGTGCAACTGAAGATGTTTTAAACCGGCGAGCAAGGAGCGCAATGCTTCGAGCCGCTATAAAAATAAACACATAAACCCAGCACAGCAATATGCTGGATAAACAAGAAAGGAGCAGCTCATGCCAATCCAGGTACGAACTAGCTCTCGAGCGTACAAAGTTAAAGTCCGCGTGGCCTAACTTTGCACTGGGTGCCGATGTAAAAGTCGGCACCACCAAAAAATTTGATACAAAATAAACACAAATATAAAAAAGGTAATTAATGGCATATTCCACCACATTTATGCTTTCACGAACGAACACAAATACTTCGTGGCGGCGTAATCAAAACACTGTACGTCATAATTTTGACGGCAAACAATTCGGACCAGTTGCTCATACTGTAATTGTAGTACTACTACTGAGCGTTATGGGTCTCATGTACTTGGCGCAGATTAACAAAACAAATGCATACACATATCCGATTAACGAACTTGAAACCAAACGCGACAGCCTTGTTACAGAACAACAACAGTTAAAAGTGGAAGCAGCTCGTCTGGGTTCGCTTGAAACTGTTAAAAATAGCACCGTTGCACAGAACCTTACTACACCTGCTCAAGTTCAGACAATTCGTTAGTATCTTGGCCTCAGGGTTTTCATTTTTAAGGATAACCGAGGCGAAGGTAGTAGCGTATACTAAGTAGAGAAAATCATGAATCCACGCCGTACACGACCACATAATACCCCGACAAAACCCCACCAAAAAAAGAAAGGGGCAAACCGTGCGCTTAGTATGCAAACGGTTGTTTTTGTGATTGGTTTAATTCTGGTCGCCAGACTCTTTTATTTGCAGGTAATCAAGCATTCGCATTACGATTCGCTGGCAGTTGCTGAGCACCAAAAAAAGTTCACCATTCCCGCTACTAGGGGAACGTTATATTTTAGAGATGGTGAAGAGGTGGTGCCGGCTGTACTCAATTCAAGCGTCTATACGCTCTACGCTGATCCGAAAGAAGTAAAAAACCCAGATAAAATTGCACAAAAGTTGGCAGGATCACTTCAGTTAGACCGTGAAAAAATAAAATCGCTATTAAAAAACAAGCAAACTTCGTATACCGTAATAGCAAAACGACTTTCTAAGCAACAAGTTGATACACTTTTTAAAGACAAAGAAGAACTCATTGGCCTTAATGTAACCCCAGTGCCACAACGCGTGTATCCAGAAAGCACGCTCGGCGCCCAAGTACTTGGGTTCGTAAACGATGAAGGTGTTGGCCAGTACGGCGTTGAAAGTGCACTCAATGCTAGGTTGCAAGGCACTGCAGGAGAACTTAAAGCCATAACTGATGTGAAAGGTGTACCGCTCAGTCTTGACGATGCAACAAATGTAGCGAAGTCACCTAAAAATGGTGAAGATATGGTGCTTACAATCGAT
>DLGX01000056.1 GCA_002482925.1 Candidatus Saccharibacteria bacterium UBA7683 | reverse complement strand
AGATGCAAACGATGAGTTAATTGCACTCGGTGCTAATGTGGTAGGTATTAGTAAAGATGACGAAGACAGCCATCGCAAATTCAAAGCAAAGCATAAATTAAACTTTACACTGCTTTCTGATCCAGAAGGCGAGACTATTGAAGAATACGGTGCATGGGGACCAAAGATGTTCGGCAAAATTGGTATTCAAAGAAAAACGTTTATTATAAATCCTGAAGGCGAAATCGTAAAAACCTATGGACGTGTAACTCCGCTTGGGCATGGTGAACAAGTGATTGCAGAACTTAAAAGCCTCCAATCACAATCTTAACTACTTAGAAAATTTTCGTTTTCGATACACAAGGGCGCTAATTGAAAGAACAGCTACCGCACCTGCTATAAGCGAGACGTTTCGAATATTTTCGCCAGTACTGGCAAGTGTTTCGCCAATAGTAAATTGAACTGTGGCTTCGGCTATAGTATCAGGACCAGGAAACATCGCAAGCGTCGGGCCGTCAAGTGTAAGATTTGTGAGTGAATAGTCGGACGTGTTAATTATTACGGCTTCAGGATTTGCAAAACTATTCCCAGGTGTCGGAAGCAACACTTTTGAACCATCACTGCTCGGTACAGGCGCGAAACTTTGTGCAGGGAGGGCAATAGTTTGAAGCAAAGCTCCAGTATTTGAATCTATTATATATGCTTCGGCAACAGTTGGATTCGAAACAAAAAGAATGTTCTTACCTGGTATCTTTGCGGAACCTGCAACTAAGCCTGGAGTTGGAATTGCCAGTATCACAGTATGGGTAGTTTTATCGAGTTTTAAAACATAGCTATTATCACAGCCACTCCATATTACATTTGTATCATCAGGGTCTGGTATTGTTGAAACTGCCTTACCGCCGGACGGGCATGCTGGCGTGAAGCTGGTAACTGAATCATCAGCTTGATTAATAATGTAGGCTAGGCCAGTATCAGTATCGCTTGCATATATTTTATCATCAATAGCGGCTGCGCTATTGTGATTTGATGCTCCGGTATTAAGGGTTTGTAGAATTGTATTGCTCGCCACATCAATAACAGTAACTGTACCGTCGCTATTGGGCGCATAATATTTTGAACTGTCGGCATTGAACGCACCAGAACTAATGACAAGAGACGAAGGATAGTCTGCAACCTGGTCTACTAATCCTGTCGTAAGATCCACTCTTTGAAGATTACTTGGGCTAAAATAAAATCCGCTTACATATACATACTTACCGTCAGGGCTAGTAACAGCAACAGGAACGAGACCATTGAGGTCTATTGGAAAACCCGCCCTAGTATCTATAGCACCTGTTAGTGGATCAATGGAATGAAGCTGGCTAGGAGACCCCGCAGTTGCAAAATAGTGTAAACCTGGTTCTGCGTTCACTGCTTTGAGCGTATGAGTGCCCTTTGAAACGTTTGTAAGGTTAGTTGCCCACGCACCACTTCCATCTGCACTCACCGTTGCAACATGTACGCCATCAAGTAGTAACTTTACTCTGGTGTTTGCTGGGGCAGTACCACGTACAGGCACGGTACCGCCATTTGCAAGCGTGGCCGCATTTGTTGGTGAACTAATGGTGACTGATGGTGCTGCGGCTGCTGTTAAGCCAGTTACACTAAATACTACCGCAAAAGCAGCAAGTAATAACCCTATGTTTTTTAATATGTTTTTAATGTTTCCCACGTAACCCTCTTTGTTAAGTTCTTTATACCAAACCAGTATACTTGCTTATGTTTTTAATTACAACAGTATAACAGTAGTTAAGCTGCCTAAAATACTCGGTTTGGTGTGCGGACAGTCCAGCCTGTTAATCACGCTTAAGCATTACGGTGAAGGCTTCTGCAGGAATGTCTACTTTTCCGAAACGCTTCATGCGTTCTTTACCTTTTTTTTGTTTGGCAAGAACTTTCTTTTTTCGACTCACATCACCCCCGTAAAGGCCGCTAGTAACATCTTTTCTAAATGCAGAAATGTCTTCGCGCGCAATGAATCTTCCGCCAATCGCTGCCTGAAGCGCAACTTTAAAGTTTTGGCGCGGAATAACCTCTTTTAACTTAGCGGTTGTTTCGCGGCCCAGTGCTTCAGCCTCTGAACGGTGTGCCATAACAGAAAGTGCACCAACCATTTCGCTCGCTACATAAAAATCTACCCGAACCAAATCTTCTACGCGATAATCGCCGAGTTCATAATTGAATGAACCGTAGCCACTGGTTACACTTTTTAGCTGATCGTAAAAATCTGTAAGGAGGTTTGCAAGGGGTGCTTCAAATGTTACGAGCGCAAGTTGTGCATCTACAAAACTAAGGCCTTTTTGAATACCACGTTTTGATGAAATTAACTGAATAACTGCACCTACGTAATCTTTAGGCACCACAATCTCTCCATTTATCCATGGCTCTGCAATGGTGTTAATTTTAGAAGGGTCGGGTAAACTACTGGCTGATTTAATATCAAGCGACTCACCGTTTAGCAGAGATATGTGATAATCGGTGCTTGGATTAGTCACAATAAGACTTAGGTTATATTCGCGCTCTAATCGTTCTCGCACAATTTCCATGTGCAGTAGGCCTAAAAATCCTACACGCACACCAAAACCTAGTACTGGCGAGTTTTCAGGTTCATACTGCAGTGCTGAATCACTTAAAGAAAGTTTTTCAATTGCATCTTTGAGATCGTTATAGAATTCATTGCTTTCTGGAAATATACCAGCATACACGAACGGTTTTACTTCTTTGTAGCCTGGCAATGCCTGTTTTGCAGGTGATTCAGCTAGTGTTACGGTATCACCAACTTTAGCTTCTCTGGTCGATTTAAGGTTAGTTACAATGTAGCCAATTTCACCGGTGTTCAAAGATTTGTCTGCAGACATTGCCGGGTTGAGGTGGCCGACTTCAAGTGCAAGCCCATGACTACCAGTTCCCATCATAATAAGTTCTGAGGCTTTTGGAATGTTGCCGTCCACGGCACGAACGTAAAGAATTACTCCGCGGTAGTCGTCATAATAGCTATCGAAAATAAGTGCCCGGGTAGGTTCTTCAACTTTTCCAGTCGGTGGATCGACTTTTTCAACAATTGCATCAAGTACGGCTGGAACACCTTCACCTGTTTTAGCAGAAATGTGCAAAATTTCTTCTTCTGAACACCCGAGCAAACTTATTACTTCTGCGGTAACTCTGGGAACATCTGCAGCGGGAAGATCAATTTTATTAAGAACCGGAATAATTTTAAGATCTGCAGCAATTGCCAAATATACATTAGCAAGCGTCTGGGCTTGAATACCCTGAGAAGCATCTACCACCAAAATTGCCCCTTCACAGGCCTCAAGACTTCTCGATACTTCGTAGCTAAAATCTACGTGACCCGGTGTATCAATAAGGTTTAGCTGGTGGCCTTTGTACTGCATTTGTACCGGTGTAAGCTTAATGGTGATACCTTTTTCACGCTCTAGGTCCATGCGATCAAGCAACTGTGCCTTCATATCTCTTTTCTTAACCGTGTCGGTGAGTTCCATTAACCTATCTGCCAAGGTACTCTTACCGTGGTCGATATGCGCAATAATGCAGAAGTTTCTGATATGGTCTTGGTTCATTAGGTGTTTATTATAACAGAGGTAGCTAAATTCTGTACTACTGCAAACGAACGGGCTTAAATAAAATCGTGCGAAGCTTTGCAATTATTGGTTCAACTTCTTCGAGTTTAAAAATCCATGAGACTATTACGTATAGTAATAAAACAATGGTACAAAGCAGGCCTAGTTTTGGAACAATCGTAAGGAATCCTCTGTCTTGCGCGCCAAGTTCAAATAGATATCTTCTGAGTGACCACGTAACCCAAAAGGTAATTCCAAAGGCTGAAAGCATACGCCACAGTGCACCGAAGAAGACTCTATCAAGCGTGCCCGGGAATCGACGACTTAAAATTACTACCAAAATAAACACTTCAGCGGCCGCCACAATCACCTGCGCAAGTGGAAGGCCAACAATTCCATAGGCACTCTGCCTTGCGAGTGTGACTGCAAGAATAATATTAAGTGAGATTGCAAAAATAGAAACATAGAGCGGTGTACGAGTGTCTTGTTGTGCATAAAAACTTCGCGAAAGCACATGATATAAAGCCCTGAACATTACTGCCCATGCAAAAATTCCCAGCACTGCCGCTGCCGTTGCTTGTCCATCACCCGCAAGCAAGCGGATCAAGAAACCACGCATCAAAAAGGTAATAGTAACTGCTGGTAAAGCGAGCCATATGACAAGCCTAAGCAGTGAACTAAGTTCTTTTTTAAATAAATCTGGACGCCCCTGTGCAAGTCGTTCGGTCATCTTTGGAAACGCTGCCGTAGAAAGTGCTACGCCTATGAGCGTTACTGGAACATTATGAAGTGTATATGCAGCGCTGAATGAACCAATTGCGCCAGTGCCCAAGCGTGATGCGAGATTTATTTCTACGATATTATTAAAGTAATCCATACCTTGGTCAGCAGAACGCGCTGGCAAAATTCGAAGGAGTTTTCTAAATCCTAAATTCTTCCAAAATATTTTAGGACTGTATTCGAACCCAAGTCCTGCCAGACCCAAAATACTTACCAGTAGTTGAAGTATGGAACCAATTACGACGCCAAACGCTACCCCCATAATGCCGAAACGTTGCGAAAGAAAAACCACGCCAAAAATAATGCTAAGGTTGTAAATTGAGGGCGCTAAACCGACAAAAAAGAATCGGCCGACTGCTTGTTGCATTGCCGCAAATACCGCGCTGATAGAAAACAGCAGTGGGTTCACTGCAATTATACGCATCATAGAAACGGCCAAGAATGTAGTGTGTTCATCAAGCCCTGGCGCAACAACGTACTTAATAAGTGGTTCAGCAAAAATTAGGATAAGTATACTACTAAAGAATGTGAGTATGGCAAACATATTAAGTAAGCTAGCGCTGAGCTCCCAGGCAGATTTTTTGTTTCCCTTAACATAGCGTTCGTTAAAAATAGGAATAAACGTAACACTGAGGGCGCCAGAAATTAGAATGAAGAACATGAAATCTGGCACAGTAAATGCAGCTTTGAATGCAGCAACCTGGGAACTTTCTAACCCAAACCCACCGTACAAGAACCTGTCGCGAAGTAGCCCAAGAACAGAACCAACCAAGCTAGAACCAGCCAGAAGCGCTGCTGCGAAACCGAAACTAGCTTTTTGATTTGCCCGGACAAGAAATTTCTTTACCATGTACTACTTATAATTTAATAGTTTGTATCAGTTATTTAGTATACGCGCCTCGGCGCCTAAAATGAACTGTACTTTATTATTTAAGAATTACGTCGGCAGGCGCTTTAGTACCTTTAAGCGAGTCGCGAGCTTCATCTTCGTCTAAAGTTTCTTTTTCTAGCAGCGCATCTTTAATGCTTTCAAGCGCAGGTCGGTTAGCTTTAATAATTTTTTCTGCTCGAACTGTTGCTTCGCGAATAAGCTTTTCAACCTCAGCGTCAATAAGCTCGGCGGTTTTTTCTGAATACGGTTTTGAATGCATCATACGATCCATCATCATGCCACCTTCGTCTTCGTGGAATACTTGGTCGCGTAGTTTTTCGCTTCCCATACCCTGTTCAATAACCATTTGTCGTGCCAAAGCTGAAGCTTTTTGAAGATCATTACCAGCGCCAGTTGTTACCCAATCGTCGCCGTAAATAACTTTTTCTGCTATACGTCCACCAACTATTCGTACCAGCACGTCTTTAAATTCGTTTACAGAATGATAGCTTTTGTCTTCTTCGTCTAAGAACCATGTTACGCCACCCGTTCCACCACGAGGGATAATTGTTACCTTATGAAGACCGCCAGAATTCGGTAATGCAAAACCAGTCAGCGCATGACCACCTTCATGATACGCAGTCATTTCACGATCTTTGTCAGTCATGACTTTATTCTTTCGTTCTGG
>DLGX01000024.1 GCA_002482925.1 Candidatus Saccharibacteria bacterium UBA7683 | reverse complement strand
GAATGGGGTTATGCAAAAGGTACTGTTTCAGACATCATCACAAAGATTTTGAAGAAGAGCAAAGAACCAATGCACCGCGATGATATCGTACGTGAAGTACTTAAAAGCCGTCAGGTTAAAGAAACCACTATTCTTCTTAACCTACAAGGCAAACCACAGTTCAAGCGCGTAGCAAAAGCTACTTACGAACTCGCTGAATAAAGTCTGGCTGTGTCCGAGACAAAGCTCATAGATGAGGGTTACTTTTCTACTCCATCAACGTTAAAGTTAGAATCCCTTGATGAATTCGAAGAGCTTTTAATGCAGTCCCAAGTCGGAAGACTCTACGGCCAAGATCGTAAGATTGGCCTAATCCGACCTTTGGTGAGAACAAGAAAGTCTCTTTTGCAATTCTCCCTACTGAGACAGCTCCCTTCCATCCTAGAATTTGATCCTGGGGTAATACTATTTACTGCCAGCTCAGCTGTGCCTATGGCTGATGTATTTAGGGGTGTATATGACAAACTATCGATAACCAGACCTCGGCTTGAAATCGTTCAAACCCTTAAAGAGCCTCCCTTCAAGTCTGCCGAAAAACGGGAAGCCGAAAGACTAGCGTCAAAGTTAGCTGATCAACGCGTCGCAGTTGTTGATCAGTACGTATTTTCTGGTGCAAGCATTCTAAGCGGACTGAGAGTCGCAACGCTAGCGGGAGCTGCTGATACATTGCCCGTACCTGGTAGATGGTATGGTGACTATCCTAAACACGCACATATATCTGAGAATCCGAACTCTGCATCAATTGTTGATACTCAGTTATCGCTAAGACTACATCAAATTGGTCAGAATTTAGCTGATGCGACATTTAAATCCTGCGATGATACACTAGTATTAGAATGATTAGATTTCTTTTAACCAGTTGGTGGCTTTATATTCCCCTTGCAGGAACACTACTGTTTCTAACGTTTCGTAATAATCAAAGAATTAAGGGTATTAAATTAGATCGCGAACTTCGTTCGCTTAGTCCGGCTGAACGTGAAAAACGCTTGCACGAAATTAAAACTCAGCCAAAGAAGCTTAAATCTGTTTCTAGTAGATACGGACTAAATGGTGTGCTTGACCATATTTTTCCTAAGAAATAATGTGCATAGGGTAGGGAATACAAAAAGCGAACACTTTGTGGGCGCACGTATTTGTCATGTCATTCCCGCGTAAGTACAAGTCCAGTACACAAACTCATCGTAAACCTTCTGCTGAGCACAAATCATCGTAAATAATATTGTCGAACAAAATACGAACGTTCGGCTGTTTAAGAATATTCTAAATTTATATAACAATTTGTTGAATAGTGCATATAGCGTAAAAAGTTTTCATTTCAGCAAGTGGAAGGGCATGGCATATATGCAAATGTCGGAATTGTACAAAAACACATAGAAATAAGCACAAAGGGAATGAGTATTTATACCTTATTGATATAGTAACGTAATGTCGCACAATGTATATTTTGCGACATTACATATATATACCAGGTTTCACTAGCTATACTCTTCAAAAGGGGATCTTTTAGCAAATTCTATACCTTTCGGTAAATGTTTGGCACTATTTAACAGATACTGCGTTCATTTAAGCTCATTAAACCTACCGCACTAGTGTTGTTATCCACACAGTGCATAATAATTTGACTTTTCCACAGTATACTTGTGAAAAGTTGCTTTTTTGACATTTTCATGTCGCGATGTTTTTACACTGCTCTCTCCCCTCCACTGCAGTATTATTTGCATTATTTGCTTTTTTCTACTTTTATATGTTTTATATGTTTTTTCAATATATTTGGTATACGAACAAAATACGAACATGGGGTAGAGTGGTGAAAGCGTGAAGGCCTTACATTTATACGTACCTTTCCTACTTATAAAATGCTTTGTGTGGTACGCGAAGATCTATATACGCACTTGGCGTAGCGTTACTTGCCTTTAAGAAAGCGAGCAGAGTCTGTAGCTCCCCTATTTGTTCATCTAAATTACGAGTTGAATTAAACTTAACTATATAGGGACTTCCAGATATTTGAATCTGAACTTCTCGGGTAGATTTTGGAATAATTACCCGTTCTACTTTAGCGTTTGCACCGTAGAGCACAGGAACTTTGCTATGCAGCATCCCAACAAATTGCACCAGGTTAGCAGTTAGCACAGAGCTACCAGCTTCAAGCACTACCCCACTCTGATCTTCAATTTTTATGAGTTTATTTGCGTTAACTGTAGGGTCAAGATTTTTAGAAAACAATACACCTTCAGAATCTACAAACTGATCTTTCCCGCCCACGTCTTTCCAAGTAAAGACTGGGGTCCTGAATCGAATATCAGCTTTGAGCGTTGTTGAGATCGGGGTTTTGCTTGAAAAGTTAATTCTTTGTATTTCCGGGTAGTCTTTTACCAAATCAGAAGTAAGAGCCTGCGTATCAAGCAACCATGCTTGTCCGAAAATAGTATGCATTTTGTATCTTGAAAGTATCTGCGTTTGATACTGGGCAAGCTCTGTATTTGTTAGTTTAGTTGACGCATTAGATTCCACATGCACCGTAGTAATAGTGTTTCTAATAAACAGTCCGCCTAAAAACACCGCTGCTACAAAAAATATAACCTTTATTTTAAGCCGGTGCGTGGCGTCTAAACGCTTTTTTTCAATCTGGCGCTGTGTTACAGATTGCTGGCGCTCAGCAATCTCTTTCTGTCTTCGCGAAATTACTACATTATTACGCCTGAACGATTCGTTCATGCCCTGGGCTGGCCGGCGAACTCGAACAGTTTGCCTAGTAGTTTGTGTCTTTTTTTTCTGAAACATAATTTTACATACGCGAGTTACGCTTATGTATGTAGTATACCTTATTTACCAGAAGAATGAGCATGTGTCTGGGCAAGTATAATTGTAGCTAGTTCATCTGCCGCCGCGGGTTTTGCAAACTCTGTATGTAATCTGTCGGCATATTCTGCAGCGGTATGTGTATTTTTTGCTAATTCCATAATTGCGTGTGCTAACTCTGCCCCATCACTAGAAAGTTTTGTTTCATCTAGCGAAAGAATTGTATTTTTTGATGCAAAAAAGTCAGCATTCATTTTTTGATCGTCTAAATGTGGGCTCGCGATTCCAATTACGGCTTTTCTGGCATTAGCGCATTCTTGTAGAGTACTCGCACTTGTTCGCGTAACTACAACATCTGCCCCCAGAAGACGGGGCGCCATTGGTGCAAATTCTTCGATCTGCCACAATTTTTGTTTATCGTCAGATAGTGTATTACGCGCTTTGATAGCATCGCTAGTTTTACCTTTACCAGCCAGTTGTACAACACTAAACCCAGCGTTAAGTAAAATAGGAGCGGCTAGAATGACTTGTGTATTAAGCGAAACAGCACCATTACCTCCCCCGGTAAAAAGTACCAGAGGAAGATCGCTGCTTAGTTGCAGCGTTGTTTTATGCATACGTTGTTGGCTTTTAGAAACCGGCTGATACTGTGTATTAACCGGTATGCCAGTGTGTATCATTGCATCTTTAGGATATGGATAGAATTCAGCCGGCATGCCAGTACAAATCTTAGCTGCCCACCGAGCCAGAATACGGTTAGTAAGCCCGGGTCGTGTATCTGAATCATGTATTACAAGAGGTACATTAAATAACTTTGCAACCAAACCAATAGGTACACATACAAAACCACCTTTGCAAAATACAATGTCAGGTTTGTGCGCTAAAAAATACCACACTGATTGGATTAAGCCCAAACCAAGCAAAAACACATCTCGAATATTCTTGAGCAGTGTTGGCAAGTGCGTAATATGCCACACGAAAGATTTACTTTTATAGCGCCGATACTTGCCAGAAAATATTTTTTTTAACGTAACATTCGGATCGTCTGCAAAAATTGCTTTAGTCTCGTTATAAAAACCGTTATCTGTGAGCGCCGTAATAACTACCTCTTCTGTAGAGAGCCGTTTTAAAGATTCACTTACAGCCTTAAGTGGAGTTACGTGTCCGCCAGAACCACCACCAGCAAGCAATATACGCATTATTGGGAATACCCTCTCGCTGAACGATTATAAGAAATCGCACGTCGTTGTTCGGTTACATTTGATTCTACTTCGTGACCTAGTCTTGTATAGCGCGAAATATGAAACACAACGCCAAGGGCAGCTAATGTAAATATTAAACTAGTACCACCAAAGCTTAGTAATGGCAGAGTTACGCCGGTAAGCGGCATAATGCTCAACATTGCTCCGATGTTCACAAACGCCTGTACGCACATCCAGGCAAATACTCCACCAGAAACAAGGCGTAAGTAAGTATTAGGAGCTTTATTGACAATACCTATTATTCGAAATAGTAGTCCACCGTAAATTGAAAAAACCACGAGCATGCCGACAAAACCAAATTTTTCTGCCATAATTGCAAAAATTGAATCATTAGCCGCTTCCGGAAGATAGCCATACGCTTGCACGCTTCTTCCTAGCCCTTTACCGAACACTCCCCCGCTACCCACCGCAATCAGCGCTTGGTTAATGTGATATCCGCTACCACTTGTGTCTGCACTGGGGTTTAAAAACGTAAGTACACGAGCCCTACGGTGTCCTGCCATACCAATTGCAAGTGCTCCGCCTACTACAATCACCGTAATTATCATCATAAATCGCTTCATAGAAATTCCACTTAAATAAAGCATGGCAAGCATGATTGCAACAATAGGAATCATGGTACCCAAATCTTTCTGCAGTACTACAATTTCAAGTGCAATTGCCCCCATAATAATCAAAAAAGCATACGTGGTAGCTTTCGTATTTAAAATGCCCGCTTTAATTCTAGAAGTAAAAAATAATGCCAGGTTAAAAACTAAACCGAACTTAAGAAGCTCAGCTGGCTGGTAGTTGATCGGGCCAATATGCACCCATCTTGTGGCTCCACCATAATTAAGGCTAAGCGCCGGTATAAGCAAAAAGAAGAACGAAATCACCGCAAACCAAATAATGTATTTTTGTACTACATTCCAAAATCCAAGCGGCAAGAAGCTTGTGGTAATAAAGACCCCGAATCCTAGCGCTAAGAACATAAGCTGGCGGTACATAAAGTGATTCGGGTCCACATCACCGGTAAGCTGAGCGCTGATGGCAGGACTTACTGAATAAATAACGATTAGCCCGATTGCAAGAAGCATTACCATGCAAAGCATTAGTACGTAATCTGGGCGATGCCTTCTTCCTACCTGAGACTGGTTTGCACCACTGGCAACAGGTTGGCGCCTTCTGGTAGTTGCTGGGTTCATAGCGTAAGGTGCCCTCCAAGTACCGCAACTAGCAATCCTACCACTCCGCATACTTGGCCAAGTATCCAAAAGCGCATAGTAACTTTAGCTTCTGGCCAACCTTTTGCTTCAAAGTGATGATGAATAGGTGCCGAAAGAAAGATCTTCTTTTTTAAAACACGTTTAGAAAGCAATTGTGCCACTACTGAGCTGATTTCTACTACAAACATGAAGCCGATAATTGGTATTAAAAGTACTGCGTTTAGCATAATTGCCACTACCGCAAGCGAGGTTCCAAACGCGAAACTGCCAACATCTCCCATAAAGAACCTAGCAGGGAAAATATTAAACCATAAATAGCTGAGTAGCACACCTACTAGTGATAGGCAGAATCCTGCAATACCAAAGTTGCCTTGTAAAAATGCTATTAACGCAAGCGCGCCGAATGCGGTAACAAGCAACCCTCCTGCAAGTCCGTCTAAACCATCGGTAATATTAACCGCGTTGGCGGTAGCTATAATTACAAAAACGAATCCAATAAACATTACTGGTGCAGCGAGCGCAAGATCACCTGCAAATGGAATGTGGATAATGCTGTAGCCAAGTTTGTACACGAACCAATAGCTTAGGCCTGCTGCGATAATACTGGTAAGCAGAAGTTTGATCTTAAAATTAAGACCAGCAGTGCCTCTTCCAGCACCTTTCAGGTTAATTATGTCGTCCAGTAGCCCCACCGCGCCCGCGCCAATAGCGGCTGCAAGCGGTAACCATGTTTGTCCTCGGTCTAAGTTAAACACAATCGTAACTGCACTTAGCGCAGTAAGCGAAATAACCCCGGCCATTGCTGGAATATGCCGTTTATGTTTTTCGGCGTGCATTTTTTGAAAAACCACTGCTTTTTCGCCACTCACCGTGTCTAAACGGGGTTTCTTCCACCACTTATATTTAAATGCAAATTTTGTATATATTGGGGTCAAAAGCATAGAAAGTGCGAAACTGATAAATCCGAGAGTAAGAACAGGTCTGAGGTTGTCGAGAATAATTTGTGCGGTAACGTTTGTTTCTTGCATGTTTTTCCTTTTAAAGCGGCTTTATATTGTAGTAGTCGATCAGCCAGTTGCTTAAGTTTCCAAATATCGGCCCTGCGGCTGCGCTTCCGGTAAAACTTGCAGCACCAATTTTTGAATCATCTACGCGTACCATTATGACATATCTCGGCTTGTCATCGCCACCATATCCAAGATAACTACCAATGGTATTATCTTCGGTATATCTACCTGTCGTCGGGTCGATAGTTTGCGATGTACCAGTTTTTCCGCCTACGTTATATCCAGGTCTGACCAACCGTGAAACTGCGGTTGCTTCTTTAAGCGCTGTACGAGTCATTTCACGAACAGTAACAGCAGTCTGTGCGCTTACTACACCTGTTCTTTCAGGTTTTGGCGCTGAAGAATCAACCTCACCAGCCTGCGTAAGCGTACCTTCCACAACATGAGGTTTATAATAGCTGCCCCCGTTAACTACGCTTGAAAATGCTGCAGCTGTTTGAATCATAGTAACGCCCATACCTTGGCCGAACGCCATGTTGGAATATCGTACGTTATTACCTTGTTCAGTTCTTGGCCCGTAGACGCTTCCTGTGCCTTCTCCAGCCTGTTCTATACCCGTAACCGACCCAAACCCATAACGGTTAGTAAAGTAGTCGTACAGCCTGTCGCGCGCCTGTGCGTTAATCGAGCCTCCGCCCAACTGCGAAAGAATATGCACTACTCCGGTATTGAGCGAGTACTTCAAAATATCAGTCATAGTTCGTGTCCCATTTACATTTTGTTCGACATTTTTAATTCGGGCATCCTCAACCTGTACGTATCCCAAGTTATTAAATGTTGAATTTTGGTTAATTACACCTTCGTTAAGACCCGTAGCCATTGTGAGTACCTTTATGACTGAGCCAGCTTCATACTGATCACTTACTACCCTGTTTTGAAATCGCTGATACGCGTCATCGCCAACTTCAAAATATTTGGCAGGATCATAGGTAGGTAAATTCGCCATTGCTTTAACCGCACCGGTACTTGGGTCCATTACCACCACACTACCCCTGGTAGCTTTGGCTTGTTCTAGGCCAGTTTTTAAAATCTCCTCAGCTTTTGCCTGAATATTGCGATCGATTGTAAGCACCATATCTTC
>DLGX01000082.1 GCA_002482925.1 Candidatus Saccharibacteria bacterium UBA7683 | reverse complement strand
GGCTGGTCCGTAAAGTTTGATGATGGACAAGGGTTTTTGGCTGAACGGGAATATACACCAGCTTCTCGAGCCGGTATTCAAGTAGTTTAAAAGAAGCTTCAAACTGAAGCTTCTTTAATAATGGTTCCAAAGAACTATTTTTTAGCTGTTGGTTTTTTTGTAGGAGCTTTTTTAGCTACAGTTTTTGTAGCCGGGGCTTTCTTAACCGCTGGTTTTTTAGCAGCAGGTTTTGCTACGGCTTTTGGAGCTGCTTTCGTTGGTACAGCTGGTGCAGGTTTTGCGCCCAACGCTTTAACCTGGTCGGTAAGTCGGCTGAGTTTACGAGCAGCAGTGTTCTTTTTAAGAATATTCTTCTTAACTGTTTTATCAAGATTACTTTGTACTTTTTTAAGAGCTTCTGCAGCTTTTTTGCCATCTTTTGCTTCAATAGCAGCAGCAAGTGCTTTTAATTCAGCGCGAAGACTGCGTTTTGTGTTTTGGTTGCGGGTACGAGCAACAGCAGTCTGTCTCATTCGCTTTTTTGCTGATTTGATAATTGGCATCTAGATTCTCTCCTTCTTGTCCTGGGCTTTTCGAAGTGTCTCTTCGAGCAAGCTGAACGTGTTGTTATATAAATTTCTTTCTAGTCAATTGCCGAGTATACCGTAAACAGGGGTGGATGTAAAGTATTTCTACCGCACATTCCTATTGACGAAACTCTAAATTATATGATACTGTTTATGCATAAACTAAAAACAAAAAAACGGTAAAAAATGGATCCACAAACACAAAACCCAAACCCCGTTCCAGCTCCTGTTCCAGATGAGCCACAATCTCCAGTGGCAAACACAATTTCACAAGTAGCAGATGCACTGCAAAACGGTAAGAATGTACTGGTAACAGTAGGGGCTAACCCTTCCGTAGATGAACTGGCTTCGGCGCTTGGCCTTACCTTTTTGCTTGGCAAACTCGACAAGCATGCAACCGCGGTATTTAGTGGAAAGATTCCGCCGGCAATGGAGTTTTTGGATCCTGAAAAGACGTTTGAAAATACAGTGGATTCACTTCGTGATTTTATAATTGCACTCGATAAAGAAAAAGCCGACAAACTACGTTACAAAGTTGAAGATGATGTAGTAAAAATCTTCATCACCCCATATAGAACTATTTTGAGTCAAAAAGACCTTGAATTTAGCCAGGGCGATTTTAATGTAGATGTTGTTGTGGCGCTAGGCGTACAAAAACGCGAAGAGCTCGACAACGCAATTATTATTCACGGAAGAATCTTGCACGATGCTAGCGTTATAACTATAAACGCTGGTAGTAAACGCAGCGCGCTTGGTTCTGTCGATTGGAACGACCCAAATGCAAGCTCAGTTTCAGAAATGCTTGTAGCGCTTACTGATGCATTTGGTGCGGATTTACTTGATTCCCAGATCAGCACGGCGTTCTTAACCGGCATCGTGGCTGAAACCAATCGTTTTTCTAACGAAAAAACTTCACCAAAAGTGATGAGTCTGTCTGCCCAGCTTATGGCTGCAGGCGCCAATCAGCAATTAATTGCAACCAATCTTCGCCAAGAAGGCATGATTAGTGAACCTGTTCGTAAAAAAGAAGCAGACCAACCTCACGACGATAATGGCGAAATGGTACTTGACCACAAACCCGAAGACCTAGATAAAGAAGATGTTGAATCAAAGAACGAAGATAGTACTAAAAAGCCCAAATCTAAAAAAACTGCTTCTGCGAAAAAAGACTCTCCAAAGAATGATTCTGAAAAAGTTGCAGAATCTCCAGCTGAGTCCGCAACTAACCAACTCAAGAGTGCACTTGCTACAGCATCGGAGCCAAACGAAGATACTGTAGTTGCACAGCCTAAAGAACCAGCAACTAACCCTGAAGTTTCTACTGAAACTACAGCTGTTGCTGAAGCACCACAAGAACAAACAACAGAAGAACCATCCGTAGAAAATTACAAGCCAAAAGTAATTCAACCGCTTCCGACTTTACCGTCTGAACCTGAGCTTCCTTTGGCGAGTGACGAACCGCCTTCTATAACTTCACTTGAATCTCAGACTCCAGAAGTTCAAAAACCTGCTTTCGGTGGTACGCTTAATGCCACTACCGCAGGTGCGGAAGAAGATAGTGAAGCTCAGGCTGAACGCGAAGCTGGTGTAAATAATTTTGCACTTTCTCACGACAGCGCACCAGCCGAAACGGAATCTTTAGATGCTGCTCGCGAAGCCGTAGAAGCTGCTAATATTTCGCAACCATTTAACCCTGCTAACCAGCCTCTTGAATCTATTAATTCAACAGAGCTACCTTCAATTCAGTCTGAAGACTCTGTAGATACAAGTGTTTCGCAGATGCAAAGTTCTGCAGCACCCGTAGATTCAACAGCTCCAGTTCAAACGCCTGATCCAATGCAGTCATTCATGCAGTCGCATGATCCTGCAGGTGATGGAAGTGTGCCTTCTTTGAATGCACAAACCCAGGCGACTCCAGCCTTACCGCCACTTCCAGGAGCAAATCCTAATAATTCAGGTATGCCTCCATTGCCACCACTTCCGGGTGCGCAAACAGCAGGTGGCGCTTTGCCTCCTCTGCCACCACTCCCAGGCCAGCCCGGCAATGATCCAACTACGGCGTTCCAGCCCCAAATTAACCCAGACTTTATGCAAAATATGCCACAAAGTCAGAACCCTTGGACTCAGGCAGGGGATGATCTTGCGGCACAGCAAGCAAATAAAGACGCCGTTCGGGAACAAAAAATGGATCAAATGACCCAACAATACGATACGGCTGTAGACAGAAACCGTGAAATGCAGGGCTTACCTCCATTAAATGATCCAAACGGAAGTGGTCTTCCGCCGCTTCCCCCAATAAGCAAGTAACGTATACCTATCGCAATAATTTCGGGTATAATGCCTGCTAATGGAAGACATAGTACTTATAGATAAACCAGTTGGATGGACAAGCTTTGACGTGGTAGCTAAAATTCGCGGTAAAATTAGAGCACAGTATACCGCTAAGGGTGAAAAACCAACCAAAAAACAGCTCAGAGTTGGACATGCCGGTACGCTTGATCCATTTGCGACGGGATTGGTAATAATTTTAATTGGTGAAGCCTGCAAAAAAGCTGGTGAGTTTTTAAAACTTGATAAAACTTATGAATTCACCGCCAAACTTGGAGAGATTTCTAGCACTGGCGACCCTGAGGGCGAACTTAAAACGGTTAATGACGCCAAACCCACCGAAAAAGCCGTTTTACAAGCCCTCAAACAGTTTGAAGGGGTAATTACACAGGTACCTCCAGCTTTTTCTGCAATTAAAATTAATGGAAAGCGGGCATATAAATTGGCGCGCGAAGGCAAAGTGGTAGAAATGCCTGCGCGTCAGGTTACAATCAAACGAATTGAACTAGTTGAATACAATTATCCCTACCTAAAGTGCGTCTGCGATGTTAGTAGCGGAACATACATACGTACCTTAGTTGAAGATATAGGCAAAGCTCTTAAGACGGGCGCGTATTGCAAAGAGCTTCGTCGTACGCAAATTGATCGTTTTAAAATTACTGATGTGCAAGATTTTCCAGATATAAAATAGATAAAATTGCATATGCTTGTGTACTGAAGTAGTTAGTATAAAATACTCACCATGAGCTTTAGCGCGGAACAAAGGATTATTCAAAGACTTGCAAAAGGCGACGAGTCAGACTATAAACGACGTGCTCGCTTGGCTGACGAGGCGCAAATGCTAGAAGAGATTCGGCTTCAGCCCGGAGCGGTGGCAGCTTATGCTGTCTATGATTTGTATGATGCGATAGATCGCGCAAATAGACCAAAATTACCTGCGAGAATACGAGTGGCCAACCAGCTTGTTCGTTTTGCTTCCGGGGGTCGTAAAACGAGAAAAGTACATCATGCCTGGAGCACGCCGACAGTCGAAGGCCTACCTAGAAGGGTGTATGAACTTAAGGGTAAGATTAATGGTGAAAGAGTAGAGCTTCCGATTGAAGAAACAAGCCACGACGGCCACGTCTTTACTCGCTCTTGGGTATTAGAGCCTAGCGGCGGGTCATTTCGTTCGCTTGGCTGTAACATTTCTCTCCAGACCAAAGAGTCTGAGAGTGATCTTTCTGAAACTCAAAGACAATACTACATTCAGAGCACTTGGCTTAATGGTGACGTCGTGCAGCCAGATTCTACTGCGGTTTTCGAAGGCACAATTCAAACATATACAGATGGGGTTAAAGACAACGCGCTAATTACTCTAGCTAAAGATCCTGAGCTTCACATCGTAGGTATAATACAACAAGCCAAGCAACATCTAGGGGTCTGAGTTATCCAATCTGTTACACTAGTACACTGAATGATTGCACATATTTCAATTAACAGTAAAAGTTTTGGCGACAAACAGCTTTATAAAGAGCTGGATATTCGTGTGCAACGCGGTGAAAAAGTTGGGTTGATTGGGCGCAACGGAACAGGTAAGTCTACATTATTCAATCTGATGAGTGGTCTCGATAAAGACTATGACGGCGAAATTACACTCGGTAAAAACATTGTTATGATTTCAAGTCGGCAGGAACACCATGGATTTGAAGATAACACCGTGTTGGAATATATCCTCGGCGACCTTCCAGAATATGCCAAGCTCAAACACATCATTGAAACCTACCCGCTCCACATGGGTGAGAGCGACCATAAAATGCAGGTGTATAGCGATACGCTTGAACGGTTTGGCACACTGGGCTACTACGAAATTGAAAACGATGTTGAGCGTGCGCTTTCAGATTATCAGTTAGAAATTGATATTAATACCAAAAAAATTGGTGACCTTTCTGGCGGACAAAAACGAATGGTTGAACTGGTTAAAGTTCAGCGTGCTCGCGCAGACCTGGCGTTAATTGATGAACC
Organism: Candidatus Saccharibacteria bacterium UBA7683; assembly: GCA_002482925.1. GTDB lineage: Bacteria > Patescibacteriota > Saccharimonadia > Saccharimonadales > UBA7683 > UBA7683. The sequence continues at coordinate 4,290 of DLGX01000082.1, read as the reverse complement.
AACTAACCACATGGATTACATTGCAAAAGCTTCATTTGTGAATTGGCTAAGAAGTGCCGATGAAGCAGTGGTGGTTATTACGCACGACCGCGACGTGCTTGGCGTAGTAGACAGAATAATTGAAATTCGCGATGGCAAAGCCTACAGCTTTAAGGGTAACTACAACGACTATTTAAAGAGTAATACTCAAAATATTACCTCTCAAGTGAATGAATTCGAAAACGTACAACGCCGAATAATTAATTTAAAGGCAGATGTTGTTCGATTCCGTAGAATGAAGGAAAGATCGCGTGATCCGGGCACAATTCACCGGTTTAAATCACTAGAACAACGTTCTGTAAAAGAACTAGCTGAGCTCTCAGTTACTGAAAAACCAACCTTTTGGATTGACCGTGAATCAGCAGGCGACTTGGGTACAAAAATGGCTGAAAGCTATAGCGAACACAAAGCCCGCAACATAAAAGTTCGCACCAAGCAGAAGGTAGACAAGAGCGAACGCGTACTTATTAAGGTTGATAACCTAAGCCTTGGATATGGTGAGTCAGCACTTTTCGCTCCTGTTAATTTTGAGCTCCGAGTTGGCGGAAAAATTGAACTTAAAGGTAGAAATGGTGCTGGTAAAACTACGTTAGTTCAGACAATTTTAAGTACAGTTGCTGGAAAAAAACCTGCTCCAACCGTGTTCTCAGGTCATATTGAAGAAGAACAAAAGTTAAAAATTGGCGTATATGAACAAGAAATTGATTCAAAATATTTAAGCATGACGCTCACTGAAGCAATTGAACACATTCATTTAGAAAAAGACCTTACAATCACGCCAGAAAAAATCAAACAGTTACTAAGCGACTACTTATTTAACCCGCATGCTGATGCTGTTATGCCACTTTCAAAACTCAGTGGTGGCCAAAAAGCACGGTTTCAATTAATAAATATGCTGGCTGGTGATCCACAAATTTTGATTCTTGATGAGCCAACCAACCACCTTGATCTTCCGAGTATTGAAGAGCTTGAAGATGCTCTTAGCCAATATCATGGTGCGGTCATTTACATTTCCCACGACAGCTTCTTTACCAAGAACCTTGGTGGCGATGTAGTTGAGGTTAAAGCTTAAAAAATTGCCCAGACAATTAAGGCTGCGATTGCAATTGCGGCAATTGCTGCGAACTTAAATTCAGCTGTTTTAGGATTGAGAAGATCATTCTTATTGGTATCGGTAACGATCTCAGGTCGGGTTGATTCAATGCTTTGCGGTCCTGTTTTTTGAGTCGGTATATTAATTGGCTGCAACGAACCAGTATCTGGGTTGTTAGGAAGAGGCGAGGGCTTTATATCAGGCAGCGGTTTGCTTACAGGATCATCAGTAGAAATTGCAGTGAAGCTTGGGTCGTCATGTCTAAATTCACGTGCTCTTCCGGCTTGGGTTTCAGCACCGAGTTCAACCTTTTCAAATGCATGAACGATGTTTCCGCCTTTAAGGCCTTCTTGTACAATTGCCACCAGTCCGTTTCTATCAATTTTATTAGTTTCGTACATTCTTCGCACGCTGACACCTTCAATAACCAGAGATTCTGCAGCTTTAAGTAGTGCAGGGGTAGAAAGTTGTTCGGCGCGTTTAATCGCAACTTCTGGTGCAACTTGTGGACGTGGTGCTGTTTCGGTTTTCGGTAACTCTGTACGCGGTATGTTAACTTCGGCTGGAGTAATTGCACTGCGGATTTTTTCAGGTGCCATAACTGTTTGGCGGAGGATTTCTGTTACAGGCTTCTTTTTTGGTTGTTCCATTCCTTCTGGTCGGCGTGCATATTTTTCAGCGTGCTGTTGATTTAAAGTGTTAGTTGCCGCTTTCTTTAGATCTAGTTCACGAGCTTCAAGGTGTTTCTTAGTAATATCAAGTTCTTGACTAAGTCCAGCAATTTTTGGCTCAAGTCGTCTTTCGGTTCGTTTTCTGCCACCGCGACGGCCGATTGCATAGCCAAGTAATGCACTTGCAGCAGGATTGCCCCTACGTTTAGTTCGCTCATTTTGGGAATCTTGCAAAACGTTAGGGCTTACTACGGGTGTGGTATTTGGTGTTACATTCGGTTGCTGAGAGGTGTTTCCACCACCATGAGGTGGTAGTGGTGGTAAAGGTGGGGTTGGGCTAATAGGAGGAGTTGGCGGAGTAGGAGGCGAGCCGGCGCCATTTGAGGTTTGAGTAGGCGGGGTTTTTGGTGGAGGTGTTGTTGTGCTACCTGTTGCTGGAATGGGAACTGTAGCCTGGGCATCCTCTTCAACATCTGAGTCATCATTTTGTTCGGTGCTTTGTACTGAGGTAATAGCTTCTACTTCGTGTTCAGAATCTGCTTCTTCAGGAAGTTCGACTTCGGCCAACTGTCGGGCAAATTCAGCTTCAATAACAGGATCTGCCTCAACACCAGGGTTAGCTGCTTTTTCCTTCACACTTTCATCAAGCGCCTTTGCAGCTGATGCTTGAACATGTTCTGGTGAATCAATTGGCGTGGAATCAATTACTGCTTGGTGACTTTCAATTCGCTGGGTGAGCTCTTCTTGAAGAATTTCAGTTTTTAAAGCTGTTTCGTCAGCTTCAACCTTAGCTTCAATTTCTTTTGATTCACTACCTTTGGTTTCAGCGCTAAGTTTTTTTTCTGTACTTTCTTTTTCTTCAAAAAAACTCTTACGTGCTTCTGTACGATCTACTGGGGTAGGGGGTGTTTCAGGGGTCATTTTTGCATAGGTGCCAAGTGCGCCTATTCGGCGTACGTTCGAAGAATCTTTCTTCTTTTTCTCTGAACCTGACTCTGTATCAGAATCAGCGCGTTCAAAATTACTGCGAGGGAGTTCTTCCATTTCAACTCATTATATTACAGGTGTAGCTACTTGACAATATAATTGTTTTAAAGCATAAATCTAGTTAATTATACGGCTCGCTCATTGCTTAAAATAATACATATCATTGACAAAAGCACAAAAATAATATACAATAGTAATGTGACACACGAAAAACAAACAGGTAGTTCTATACCAGAAGGCGACGATAGCCACGAGCCAGTTGATCCATCGATTATAAAACTTGGTGGTCTTGAGATTAATGCAGGATACGATAGCTCGGAAGTACTTGCAGTTGGAGCTGACATAGGCTTGAAGCGTACCTTGCTATGCAAAGACGTTGCAATCACTAATGTATGGCATTTGTCACGCGAAGAAATACGTAGCTTTGAAACCAGAGAAGCAGAAGCGTCGGCTAAAAGATATGGTGACGGTACTTATGTTGGCGGTGGAGAGCAAACGGGTACCCAAATACGCGAACTGCAACGCGATGAACATTTCAATCATCAGTTAAGATTCGAAGGCACTGCGTTATTTGTACCGTTCGATGAATCGTTCGATCTTCAGTATTATGTAGCAGAACTACATGATGGGTTAGATGATTCTCGTGGCATTGGACCTCGTACAATTACAGACACTCTGCGTGAACTTGGCGCTGATAACCAACTATTTCCTGGGGTAGCGATTGATGCAGTGTTCTTCTACGCGGATGGTGAAGGTCTACCAGCTTCTTCAGAAGGCATTGTGTTTGATGCAGGCACCCATTTGCAGACTGAAGCCATTACCCACGTTTCTGGAACCCAGTAAGTAGATACTTGTATTACTAACGCTCATCTGTTAAAATATACACAACACGCCATTAGAAAAAGTGCTATCTAACTTTTTCGAAACTATAAACTACAAGAACCAGAGATTTAAAGGATTACATGATCACAACCGAGAAAAAAGCAGCAGCAATTAAAAACACCCAACGTGCTAAAACCGATGTTGGTTCACCAGAAGTACAGGCTTCAATTCTTACTGAAAGAATTAAAGAACTTACTGAACACCTAAAAGTTCACAAAAAAGACAACCACTCACGTCGTGGTCTTTTACAGATGGTAGGGAAGCGAAAGAAGCTTCTTGCATATCTAAAAGAACAAAACTATTCAGCATACCAAGCAACCATTAAAAAACTTGGCCTTCGAAAATAAGAGAATTCACGGCAACCCTCCGTCGCCAAGGCTATGGAGGGTAAGGCGAGCGCTCTTACACAAAAAGCATGAGACGAGCTGACTCGGGTGGTGCCCTCATGTTCGTACTTTATACATAAATAACTCAGGCGCAGAACCGCAGCTTTCCTTAATTAATAAAGGAGCGTTGTATTCTGCACCGGAGTGTAAATAGAAAGGACATTATTTATATGTCAGACATTATTAACCCGTTTGGTAAAGAAGTTATCAGACTAGAAACTCAGCTTTGTGG
>DLGX01000061.1 GCA_002482925.1 Candidatus Saccharibacteria bacterium UBA7683 | reverse complement strand
ATCATCATTTTCCCAATGAGTTATTCAAGAGATGTCGCAATTGTTGCGGCTTTAAGCTGTCTACTCGCACTCGGTTATGCAAAAGGTAAGATAGTTAGAGTTCCACCAATTAGGAGTGCCATGGAGGTACTAATAATTGGTGGTATTGCAACAGCTATAGGTATAATAGCGGGCAATATTTTTTCCGTATAACCTGTTCGCTCACCAACCAGGCTAGCGCCTAGGACACAGTGATGTGCGGCATCGGAACACACACAGTAGATAATACTTGGGCGTTAAGGCAGGATTGTCATTTGTGACAGAATTACAATCTTTGTTGAGATTTCTTTTCTATTCCGGGTATACAAAAAATCAGAACCATTTTCACAGTTCTGACTTTGTCTGTTCCAGCTTGGCTCCGCAAAGTCGACGAGGTTAGAACTTTACTATCTCAAGATCATTAGTATTTATTGAGTCTTTGTATAGCACGTGAGGTACACGAGCAAACGTATTCGGTTGTTCATTATTCTCTTTTGCTTTTTGGAATATGTTCCTTGTGGCTTTTCCAATGTGACAGTACTTATCAAATGCCTCTTTTGTAAAAGGTATGAACTTACGTTCCAATGTGCCGTTATTCTCACTCATGATCATAATGATGAGTTTTGATTTGACTAGCTTGTCTGGATCAATTTTATAAAAACGCCATTCCCAATCTGTGTCGTGACCGTACTTTTCTAACTCTTTCTTGACCAATCCTGGTGTGACGGGCATTAAATTGACACAGTCATTCCAGTATCCAAATCCAGATATTTCCACATCTTTTTCTTTGATGTTGTCGTACTTAGCGTACTGTTTATTATATAAATCCGGAAATTTTTCTCTCAACTGGTTTAACGGATAAATCACATCTCCGTTTTGAGCGCTGGGTACATGATGATAAAAATACATACACCAATCATACCCCAGAAGCGACAAAAGAGACTTTCGTCTCTTTTGTTTTGGTTCTTACCTGTGGCTCCCCATACAGGTCACGAACTCTTTTATAGATACAAACGCTACAAATGAGACACTACTTGCATTGAGCGTAAAATGTCTCACGTTAGCGGTAGAACGCAAAAACTACGCAAAAGAAAATAAGTTATCCGATGAAGAAAAAGCTAGGCTAGTTAAGTATTTTGATTGTCTGATTCAGATGGAGACGAGTCTAAAGGAGGTAGCTTTATAGAGCCATCAAGCAATCCCTTTACGTACGGGATAAAACGTTTTGGCACAGTCTTATCGCGCTGATCTTCAGGCACATGAGCAATCGTCCACCCCTCACTCATAACCTCCTCTCCGAGATAGGCGAAATTCTCTTCAATTGCTTGCCAGACATTATCAAATACAATCCTTGCATCTTTAGGATTATCCATATCATGTTTTTCGTTGCGCCTATCGCCTGTATGCATATTGTTGCGATGTGTGGCTAATGTATTCTGCCAACTAATACGATCATCGCGCGCAACGTTAGCAAATTCAGTAGCATTAGGGTGATCTTCCAGAAACTTCTTCAACCCAGCTTCAAACTTTTTATCATTTTGGAAAAGAAAGCCAATATCAAAGCCAAGCTCTTTCATAAATAACTGGAATCTATCTTTATAAGCCCACCAGACGGAATTATAAAATGCAACATATTCTGCTTGTTGGTCAAAGGTAGGCTGTTGATGAAAAGCCTTATCTTCAATACGGCCTAGGTGTATCCTAGCAATATTTAGCTGTTCCACTACCCTATCGAGACGAAAATCAGCCTCGTCGGCGTTAACCGGATTCATGTGTTTCAGTATATCTTTAATCTGTATCCATGCGCGGACTACAAAAGCTTCTTCTGTGCCGAAATTTGCAGCGAGCTGAAGCTTAAATCCAGGTGGTAAGTTGCCGCTGTACATTTTACCTTTCGGCGTAATACTTGGAGTTTTTCGTTTCGGTTTATTTCGCTTCTTCTTGGACATTTCGTGACTCCATCTTTAGTCCTAAATAATTCTTATTGCCGATTTTCATCTCGGCACTACCGCTGTATCTGAATCTTGATCGTTATCATCCGAAGAATTGTCATCTTCATCATTGTCTTCCTCGCCATCCTGAATTCCTATAGAGTTAAAAGATTCAAACGCACTTTTTTGTGCGTTAAATAGCGCACTGAAATCAACTGACTGCTGTTTGAAAACTTTAGCTAATGCATCTTGCGCGGGAGTACCTACGACCCTAAAGGCAGCACTAACATCCGGTATACTCTGTGCTATTAAATTCTGATAATATTCGGCAGGAAAACTGATCGGCTTAATCTGCTTGATAAGCTCATCTAATGACCTAGCAGCGCTGGAAAGATTCGCCTCTTCACTTTTAGTCAGTTTTCGCTCTGGAGGATTTAGCAATGGTAGAAGATGATTTGCCTTTCCCATAAGCTTGTCTTTTTCTTGTTCGGTTATGACTTGGTAATGCGCTGATTTATCACGAAACTTTTTCAGGTCTTTTAGCTCATTGTTTACGTCATTCCATTCAATTTTTGTTTTTAATACATTTTCTGCAATTACATCCCAGACTGTATGTACTTTCACTTTATCAGCAAATTCATTCTTTAAACCGTCGATATCATCGACAGATTGTAATAACTCATGTATCTCTTGCGCAGTGACCGCCTTCCGTTTATGCCAAGATAAATCCACACCAAGAATATCTTTCATTTCACCCAGTGTTAGGTGGGAGGTAATAGGATTAAGTGAGCTCTTTCGGGTTATAGCCTTATTAGCCCTGAACTCTTTTGTGTATTTACTCTCACTAAATACTTCAAAAAAAGTATCAAAAAGATCATAAGAGTGAAGCAAGAGTTTTCGTAGCTGTGTTTCAACATCATAAATTTTATCAAGTACATCAGCGATTCTTTTACGAGACAACGAGTCGCCTAGGATAGCTATATCAGGGCTAGCATTTATCTTTTCATACTCAGCTTCGGTAAAGGGAATTTCTTTCTCGGCTTTAACCATGAATAGACCGTTGATAGGTCTATGTGTGGTTTTCGTTTTTTCATCTATACCGACATCTTCAAGGAGCTGAACCGCCTCATCCCAGTTTTTTGCAGATACGACTATTTCTAACTCTTGCATATATCAATATTATAGCTCTTTATGTGCCAACCTTGATCAAAGCACTGTCACAGATTGATTTATCTTCTTCGGTATACGCAAAAAACGTAACTTCTATATTTGAGCTCGGATTATCTTCAAAGAATTCTTTAATTGCTTCAAACGCTACATTTGCTGCTTCCTTTTTTGGATAGCGATGTATGCCAGCTGATAGTAATGGAAAAGCAATAGATTTCATGCTGCGTTCCTCGGCTCTTCGAAGAGACTCCCAATAACAGCTTTTGAGAATGTCGACTTCGTTTCCGTGATGGTCGCCAAAAATTGGGGTTGCTGTATGAATAATATATTTGGATGGTAACTTAAAACCTGGCGTCACGACCGCATTACCAAATTCACAGTAATCTATTTCGGTACAAGCTTTCGTGAGTTCTTCATCTCCTGCTGCTTCAAAGATTTGCCCACATAATCCCCCGCCACCCTTCAGTGCGATATTCGCAGGGTTTACGATAGCATCACCTTTGAAATCTAATATGTCTCCTTGAATGATTTTTATATGCTGATTCATAGTACTTGCTACCTTAGCTTACATTCACAAAATGTCATAGTATTATATCCGTTCCGTCGGGTGCTTTGAGCTTTCGCGGACCACTATCACTCTTTGGGATATCTGGTTTTTTCAATTTTCCAGTCTTTATATCTCGTTCTACCAGCTTCTTTAGATCTTCTTCGTGCTCATACGCACGCAGCCGTCCATTCAAATAACCAAGTCGATACGAGATGCCATCGCTCATGAGTCGCCAGTTGGTATCTTCGAGAGCTATCTCTACTGTTTTCTTGAGGAGCTTTTCGCTATCTCGGTCATTTCGGTCGTTCTCACCATCGAGACAGTTGAATCCAACAACTACATCTTTGCCGATTTCTGGTTTATCTAAACTGAAATCAATATACCCTGCTTTTTCAAGCGCAGGAGCAAGTATCGTAGTTAGCTCGGCGATCTTTGGTTTTTTCATTTCTTTCATCGCATCGTAAAGATACTTGTTATTTTCTTTTTCTTTGAACTGTTTGCCGAGTCTAGCCATTTCTATGAAGTCATGACGCATTTTGAATAGACGTTCATGGAACTCTTTATCTTGCAGACAGAAGTGATGCCTATCTTTTTCAAATTCTGGGTCGGATTTTTCATCCTTATTTGTTAAATTCATCTTGTCGTTGAAACTATGCTTACATGCTGTGCAGGTGTATGTGATCGTGATAGCTTTTTTGGTTTTCGAAGTTTTATGTGTCACCTCGGACTGACAGTTTGGACATACGATTGGTTTAGTTTTCCAGGGTGTACCGTCTTCCCAGAAAGCACTATTTTTGTCGCAGTGAGGACACCGCAACATAAAAAGGACTTCTTCAGGATCATCGATCTCATATGTTTCACCACGATGCATCAGAGATTTGTCGATAATCCGTAGTCCTTGCTTATGGCAATGATGACATGATGGCTCTTCAGGAAGTCTAGCAGACGATATCTGTTCGTCTTTTGCCTGATCTCTTCTAATCCATTCCTGAATCTTACTGTCTCGGTTTTCATAGCGATCAAGGAGTTCATTGCCGACGGTTTCCATATAGAAAATGTTTAGCAAAAAGGCATTGCCAGGCTTATCAATCTTTTCGACTTTAGGTAGTTTATTCTCGAAATCAGCATAGAATTTGTCGTAATGGGTCATGCCACGACGAGCAGATTCGATGGTTAATTTATCGTAGAGATTTTCGTAGTATTGATGTTTTTTAAGACAGGTGTACATTCACCTAAATAACCACTTCCTCAACTGAAGAGACATACAGATCGAGTGCATCTTCAAGTTCATTTTCCGTCAGATGGAGACCGTGATAAAGTTCACGAGCATAGCCTTTAATACGCCTGAGTCTTTGTTTTACATTCTTAAATCCCATCGGATTCTCAGTGGCATACTCTTTGACGATAATGCCTGCCCAAATAGCCCTGTCTACCTTCGCGGCTAGTAAGTTCTGGACCTCAATGGCCACTTTCCTACTCAGAGCAAGGATTCCCATTAATTCACTCGCCGTAAGCTCAATGTGCTCTTGATCGAGCAGCTTCTTTAGTGATCTTCCCATACGTTTCTCCCAAAGCTGCCGATTCTTTAGGTTCATCAACTTGCTATCCTGTCGCAAATTAGAACCTGGATCACCACCAAAATGAGTAATCCTGTTTCTTATACGACGCACAAAAGCCAGGTGCTCGATAAGGTCGGAGTCAAGCTCCATTTCACAACAATCTTCGATGGCCTTATACACATTTTCACTATCAATTGCCGCTGGTTCTCCTTTTGGATTTTGGCCTTCAACCTCATAGCCGTGCTCTTCCAAAAATTTAACGACTTCGTTCATATATGATTGGTGGACGGCGAGCACATAGACCATAGCCATGTTAGCAAGATAAGATTCTGATTTTGCCAAGATTTTTACTGCATCATCAGCAGACCGATTCAATCTTTTTATCTCTGGGACTTTTTTAAACAGATCTGGGAGTAGCGTTTCTTGATTTGGGTGCTGGCCCAGAAAATCACTAGTCAGTTGTGACGCCACTAACAGCGCCATCATTGCATCATTAGAATTAATGAAGGCATCTTCATAATTACGGAATGCTGAGAATTTGATTATCATAATATTATTTTATGGTGCCGAGCACAGGATTCGAACCTGCGATGCGGCGTTCAAAAATTCACGACTACTACAGTCCTGAACTCACCGAGCGCCGCGTGTTAACCACTTCACCAACTCGACATATTAAAAGTTTAGAACTTTAAAATGACATTATCAAGCAGGTCGTGACCAAATTCTACTGCCTTACTCTCTTTTAGATGAGTTTTCGATGGGTGAGCCGCACTGTTGCGAGTACCGAGCTTTTCGAGAAGAATTCTCCGTATATCATCTGTTATGATACCTGCTGCGCGAAGCAACTCAATAAATTTTATTTCTTTCATTTCACCGAAATCATCAATTTTTTTAATCGCCTTCAGTCTTTTGTCACTATCCCGAGAAATTGCTGCGTTAAAAGGTACAAGTTGATTTGTAAGCACGTACGTATGCACGTGACTCATGGTCACTGCCCAAATCATAACCACCGCCGCACGGTATGCTTTAACTTTGTAACATCGGGCTGCCTCTTCTAGTAGTTCGCGTTCGTAAACATCGGAGACTGACGCAATCTGGCGCTCGAGCTCTTGGTCAAGCGCGACTAGCACGGGCGCTTTCGCAATCTTTTGTTCAAGCTCACTTCGAAAGGGCGCATGAAGCTGATAGCCCTTAGCTAGTTTGATATACTTACCTGTCTTAGATTTTGCTTGCTCACTAAAATATGGAGCTAGTCGACCATATGGCTGTAAGTTTAATTCCGCGCATACGGTCGCAATATCCTTTGGCGTGAACGACTCAATACCTTTATGATACACGAGATAAAAGGCGAGATAGTCTGTCTGGTCTTTCGGATCAGTCTTATAGAAATCCTCTATGCTAGTAGTATAATCAGCAAGTGTCATGCCCCTTTTCTATGCCTCTCCGCCATCTTTTGCGGTATCAAGTGCAAACTTTTCACCAGCATAGCTTAGCTTATACTTACCTTCACTACGAGTGAAGTAGCTATTCCGGTCTGCTGCGTTGTCGAGTTGACCTTGATGATTAACCAACTTCCACACAGCAACCTGCTTATAAATGTACGCGAGATCTTCTTTGTCTATCAATTCAATCTCAAGCGAGTCTTTTAAGAACTTAGCGATAATTGCTGCTTGATTCGGTGCAGACTTCTCAAAAGCTTTTTGACGAGCCTTAACATAGGATACTAACTCGTCAATCACACTGTTGTTGAGTTTCGCAGGAACAAGACTGTCTGATTTATCAGCAGGCTTTGTTCGTGCGGCAGTTGGCTTTGAAATGGAAATTGCACGCGGCTTGACCGATTTCTTGGTTGTTGGTTTGATTACTGTAAACTCTTGTACAAAAGCCTGAGCCTTTGCTTCAACCCACTCTTTGTCTGGAGCGCTAACTTCAAACCCTTGATCGCCATTGGTACACTTAATAGTATAAACCGTCATATTTTTTACCCCTTTTCCCCTACTTCACAGATTTCATACCAGCCTGCTGCTAAGCGATAATAACCAGATTTTGAGCTATCGACCCAACCCTTTGTCTTCGCTTCGTTCGGGTACTTTGGATTAAACTTCATACCCAATAGCACCTGTGCAGACATCCGATTCCACATCTTTTCAACTTCATTAACAGATACTTCAACTGATTCATCCCCCTTTGCAAGTAATGCCACAAGCCAAGTAAACTTTTCTTTACCAGTCTTTCCGTGTGCATATTTACTTACAAAAGCATTCGGGTTAAGGCCAAAGTTCACGCCATAATCGCTCCTGGATTGACCAGCAGTTCCCGTGGCTGTTGTTAAGCCCTCAAGTGCCTCAACACGACGCTTAAGGTCGAGTAGTAAATCATGATCAGTCATTGTTAATATCCTCCATTACAGTTTGAAAATATGCTTCACCCTTACGAGTTAGGTCATACTTTTTGGTGTTGTCTGCGTCGCGCACAAGACCAGCCTTAATTGCCCGCTCGAGTTGTTTCGGATCAGGCTTCAAGTCAAATTTAGCTGTCGTCCAAGCCTTTCGAATCTCGGGCATTGAAAGTGGATCTCCTTTTAGGATTAGTTCGTTATAACCCAGCACGACCACAATCTTCTGCTGACCATTGGAAATAAGCGAACTACCAGCAAGTTCTGATAGCGCTAGTTGCTTGCCCGTTTGCGATGGCGGCGTGCCTCCGGTACCAAAAACTGCATCTTCTAGAAGTTTGAGTCGATGCTCGATATCCTTATTGTCCATTTTTAAGCTCCTTGACATATGCCTGACCTGTCATAGTCAGTTTCCAGGTTTTCTTACCGTCAATTTCACCAGCCGGCATCAGCAAGCCCTTGCTAATATTCTTACCGATCTTATCAGGTACGTTAGCTGGTTTCTTGATGCGTGCTTCCATAAAGAGACTCGCTATATCGTCTGAAGTAAAACTTGCAAGATTGCGATACTCTTCGAGAAAGCTCGCAAATATTACCGTTCGATCAACATCACTTGATGGTTTGAGCTGTAGGATATACTCAGTAACAGATAGGCTCGGGACATTGCCCGACTTCGAGACTTCTTGTTGAGTGTTAACTGCGCCACCTGCAAGAAAGCGCTCAATTGCGCTAAGACGATTATCAATCGCTGTCAATCGCTGCATTATGTCATCAGAATCACTCATTTAACATCCTTTGCTAGACGTGATGCGAGTTTAGCAATCACATAATTAGGCACGTAGTAACGTTTTTCGCCACTTTTTTTAATCTCGTGTGTGTCTTCTAACAGTGCTTTCAGTGTCGATTTGACGCTGCCAAGTGGCATAATGTCATACGCAATGATCTCAGAGGGAACAAAGCCATCTTGACCCTCAAATAGAATGCTTTTCGCCTTAGCGCCAAGCAGAACAATTAACATTTTCTGCTGATTTGATGCTTCATAAAAATCCGCAAGAAATTGAATGTCTCCATCTGCTGTAAAAGCGATACGATCTGTTAATAGATCTGTTAATTGGTGTAAATCGAGGTTTTGATTACCTTCGACAATGAGGCTTTTTAGTGGATTTTCGTCCGTTGCCATGATATGTTACCTCCCTATTCAGTAATGCTACCCACTATAGAACTCCATTCGGTTCATGTCAAGGATTCTCTGTAAAAAAGTTCATCAAGGTGTTAAATTTCTATTTTTGTATACTTGAACCATGACATACCTAGGCTACTGGGATATTACCCCTATCTACACGCTTTTTAACACCTTAAACAATAGGATATAAGTCTTATCGCTCTTTCCGTTCACGTCTATAGTTCAATACTACTGATTACACTGATGTTTGTAACAGCAAGAAAGAAGAATTAATCCCTGAATTATCCTGTAGTAAACTGACGTATCGTCTATTTTTGTCACTAGTAGGTTTTGTCAGACCTACTGTGCTGGGATACGAGCTATATCTACACTATCATCTGTTTAATGGCTCTATGATAGAGTTGATATCGCGCCTACCCTCTTCCCGTGGTTCTCATTTAAACTATTTGCAACATCAATAACGTTTGACCGTATACACTTCTTGTGCTTAAATTAGTGCATCAATCACCGTGTGTAATTAGTTAACACGCATCTCCCGCGTTTCACGAGTTTGATCAACAGTTATTAATTAAGGCTGTGGATCGACTCCTGAAACGCTTTTTGTTTCAGTCGAAATCAGCTCATTACAAAGGAGTACCAGCTATGGTGCAGATTAAGGAACACTTAAAAATACAAAATGTAAATATAGCTGAGCTACAATCAGCTGCATATAATCCGCGCAAATGGTCAGCACAGGCCGTTGCCGATCTTAGCGAAAGCGTCAAACGTTTCGGGCTAGTCGACCCGATTCTAGTAAACTCGAGCTCAGCCCGGAACAACATTGTAATTGGAGGTCACTTCAGATTAAAGGTAGCGAAAGACCTTGGCTACAGTGAAGTGCCAGTCGTATATGTAGATATCGCTGACGAAACAAGAGAGCGTGAACTTAACTTGAGGCTCAATAAGAATCTTGGCGAGTGGGATTATTCGCTTTTAGCCGAGTTCGATGAGTCCATCCTAAGTGATATTGGTTTCAGTAGCGAGGAGCTGGATTCTGTTTTTGAAGTAGATGAAACAGCAGATAATTTCGACCTGAAGAAAGAGCTCGAAAAGCTGAACATACTAACGGTTGAAGCCAAGAAGGGAGATATCTATCAGCTCGGTGAATCACGGCTCATGGTCGGTGACTCTACCGTTCATGAAGATATGGTCGCACTAATGAACGGTGAAAAAGCAGACCTCTGCCTTACGGATCCCCCTTACATTTTGGATTACCTAAATGCAAAACGGCACGGTAAACCAACTGAAGGTTTTGGCGCCAAGCGAAATCGCCGTTACCTTGAAACTGATGTATTGCCAGATAACTTTACAGAGCTCTGGATGAACAATATTGCTAAAGTGGCCAAAGACGACTTCTCTATCATTGTCTATGAAAATTGGAAGAACCTTCGCACTATATGGGCTGAGGTCGAGAAACACTTCACTGTGAAGAATATGCTGGTGTGGCATATACCTACGCGTCACCAAAACTTTGCAGCTAAATATAAGTTCTTTTCAAAACACGATATAGCTATCGTTGGCGCGAAAGGCACTGTTGAATACAACCAGGAGCAGGAACTTGATGGTCTGCAGGAAGAATATGAAACCGCCCTATACGCTATTTCCGGAAAACCCCAATGGGAATCACATACCAAAAACAAGAAGTATTTGCCCACCGATTTCATTGAGCATAACGCTGATGACATTAAGAATAGCGGCCAGGGCGTAATATTTGGTACTAAGCCCCTACCTATTCTCATACCCTACATTAAGGTACTTACGAAACGTGGTGATTTAGTAGTCGAGCCTTTCTGTGGTTCTGGATCCACTTTAATAGCATCCACTAAGCTCGGAAGGCGATGCTACATCATGGAAAAATCCCCGGTTTATGCCGAAGTTGCTATGAAGCGGTGGGAAAAATTAACCGGCCAGAAGCGAATAAAACTCAATGAACAAGCGGAATCGTAAGAAAACCCAAGTCCTACGTGAGCTGGAAAATAATCCACTTATTGAACGTGCATGCAAAAAAGTTGGGATAGCCCGCTCAACCTACTACAGGTGGTGTGGTGCTGATCCAAGCTTCAAAAGCTTATCCGAACAAGCTCAGCAAAATGGTCGAGCCAAGATGAATGACTTTGCCGAGTCTAAGCTGCTGGAAAACGTCAACAATAATCACTTTCAATCTATCGCGTTTTGGCTGAGGCATAATACAGCCCGCTATCACCCACCAGACAATGAGCATACCTCCGCACAGCTAGAACACCTCAAGAAAGTAGCTTGGAGGCGAGCAGATATTATCAACGCTCTTGTGGAGCGAATCACCGAGGAACGATTTCTTCAACTCCTTAATGCAGATGATATTAAGAGCCTTCTTGATGAGATTGATAGAGACTATGAAACAGATCAGATAAAGAAAGGATATAGGAAACCTGGTTACGGAAATAAGATACGTTGGAATGGAGCGGTGCCCTACCCGGACGAACCTCGGTTTACCGACACTGAATTCTGATATAATCATGGGGTCGAGGCACTAAGTAAGTAACAAGCACATGTATTTGTGCATATTAAGCCATATAAATGGGCAGCTACGTACAAAAAGAGTTGGCTTAATTGCTTGCTTGGGGCCTCGACAGTCCAGCGTGGCTGTCCTTTTTTATTGGGCTAGACTTCTTCGCTGGTTCGCGGCATTACTTGTAAGGCGAGGAGGAAACTATGCAACAAAATAAATCAAAATGGTATCAGAAAAAGTGGGTTAAGGTTATTGCAATATCATATGGTGCGCTCGTAGGACTATTTATGCTTGGCACTATAATAGCGTCATTAGCTGGTACGTTACAGGATGAAGCTACTGACAACCAAGGTGCAGGAGACACTGAGTCTAAGCCGGCGCAACAAGAAAAAGCTGTTCAATATATTAGTCCCGCCTGGAAGCTCAACGACAGTAAATTCGTTGGAACTAAATATATTGTCGTTTCTGGAAAGCTTACAAATACCACGGGAGTAACGGGCATTGCTGATTGTATTGTTGAATTTTACGATCGTGAGAACAAATGGGCTGGAGGAAAAGGCCTTGGTGGAGGTAGAGAAATGAAGCCAGGTGAGGAGTATCAATTTACTGTACAGGCCGAGGTCGAACACGTAGGTCTTATCGCAAGGCAAAATATCCACTGTGGCAAAGAATAGAATCTGCTTAAGGTTTGGTTCTGTGTGAACGACTGCTAATATGACATTACTATGGCAGATAATTTAAGAACAGTCACACTAGGAGAGTCTGGATTAGAGGCTTCTGTGATTGGCTACGGCACATATCATCTTGGCGATAAACTCGATGAATACGATGCTGTTCGTTCTATGGGTCGGGCTTTCGATAGAGGCGTGACCCTTTTTGATACCTCAGATAACTATGGAACTGAGGGGTTGATCGGTATTGCCGTAAGAGAAGGTTACTTGCCGCGAGATGAAGTGGTGATTGCTACCAAAACAGGACTTAGCACCTCGTACGACCACCAGGTGACATTAAGCAGAGCTGGAAAAAGAGCTGATACTTCCCCTCCGCGAATTCGTGAGCAAGTAGATAAAAGCCTTACTATCTTAGGTAAGGCTGTAGGTGTAATTGATTTGTACCAACTACACGTTAGAGACGATACTGTTGAACCAGTTGAACATGCAGCAACAATGAGCGAACTTATTGAAGCAGGCAAGATACGAGCGTATGGTGTGTCAAATTATTCTGCTGAGGACCTCGAAGAATTAGTTCGCGCTTGTGATGCCGAAGGTCTACCTAGACCTGTTGCATCTCAGCCATTTTTCAACCTGGTTGAAGGCCCCACTGATGCTATCGTTGCTGCCCACAGTAACAAGCTGGCAGTGTTAGCGCACAGTCCTCTTCTAAAAGGAATTCTCACGGAAAGTACGATTAACGACCTTACTACGGCAGTCAGTATGGATGAAGAGGAAGCCGGTGATGATATCCCAGAAGGATTAAAACTTTTCAAACGAGGCTTAGATAGAATTAAACAGCTACAAGAATATGGGCAGAATCGTGGTCTAACGCTTTCTCAACTAGCTATTAGTTGGGTTACTGGCTATCCAAGTACTGTCGCGCTAACAGCTTGCTCCAACGAAAGATACTTGAATGATGCTATAACGGGTGCTGACTATCAGCTTGATATGGAAGACGCCGATCTAAATAGAATTATCGACGGATTTGATGAAGCAGCCTTTGTGAGCATGGCAATTAATGTAATGCGTGATAGAAAATACTATTATCGCTAGAGTTTACAATTTGGGCTAGACTTACAGATCAGACGGCGGTACTGTTTGATGTACAGCCATGCTGGACAACAATACACAACCACTTAAATACTGCCTATACGCTCGAAAATCTTCCGAGTCTGACGAGCGTCAGGCAATGAGTATCGATTCACAACTTGCAGAAATGAGATCCCTCGCCGAAAACGAGGGCTTAAACGTTGTATGCGAATTACAGGAGAGTCACTCGGCTAAAGACTCAGGGCAACGACCCGTCTACAACCAAATGCTCAAAGGAATAGCAGATGATGAGTACGACGCCGTTTTGACCTGGGCCCCCGATCGCCTTTCTCGCTGCGCAGGAGACCTGGGCTCAATTGTTGATCTAATGGATCAAGGGAAACTGCTACATATACGAACTTATTCGCAAACTTTCACGAATAACCCGAATGAGAAATTCCTCCTAATGATTCTCTGCTCCCAAGCCAAGCTCGAGAATGATAATAAGAGCGTTAATGTGAAGCGTGGTATACGAACGAAGTGTGAGATGGGCTGGAGACCTGGCGTTGCCCCACTAGGCTACATGAACAGAGCCTTTGGAGGAGTAAAAGACATTATCCCCGATCCAGAGAGAGCGAAGATAGTGGCCGAGATGTTCCATAAAGCTGGGCATGAAAGCTGGAGTGGTAGAAGACTTAAGAATTGGTTGGATGAACAAGAATTTACTGGCCGTTCTGGGAAACCAGTGAGCATCAGCCAGATCCTTGTAATACTAAGCACCCCCTTCTACTACGGCAAGTTCCAGTATCCAGAATCGCCTGAAGGAACTTGGTATACAGGTTCGCATAAACCACTGATCTCCAAAGAGCTATATGACTTAGTTCAAGAAACTCGAGGTGTTTACAAAGGTGTCTGGGGATCAAAGATCTTCTCCTTCCGGGGGCTGTTCATCTGCGGTAGATGTGGTGCTGATATAACTGCTCAGGAAAAAGTTAAAGTCATCAAGAAAACCGGGGATTACAAACGCTTCGTCTACTACAACTGCACCAGACGGAAAGATCCAAACTGTCCTGAGAAATATATAAACGAGGATAACCTGTGTCTCCTGATTCAAGAGTTTATTGAGCAGAATCATAAAGAGATTCGGATATCCAATAAACTTCAGGCCAAGATCGAAAAACATTACCACACAACCCAAACAGTATTGGGTCATTACAAAATCGAACAAAAGCTAGATGAGCCACTCATTGAGTATGCCCGATATATTCTCAGCAGAGGCACAGAGAATGACAGGACAGCCTTTGCAGCAGGAATTGAGACCAAGCTGCAGATTAAGGAATCCCAGCTTTTGTTTCAAAGGTAATCCAATAGCTTAACTGTCTGTTCTGTTTTTTGTTCTAAATGCTCTTGGTTGCCTGTAAATGCACTGTACTTTATGCCATCCAAGCCAATATGAATTTGATAGCATAGTAAACGCTTTTCTATATCTGGAACCTCAAGGCCAATACTCGCATAGTGATCAACCACTGTCTTTTTGATATCGATATCTTCCCATCTGGGAAACCATGACCAATAGTAGATAAGTAGAGCAATATCATATAGGAAGTCGCCATACATCGAGTTGCCCCAATCAATAACTACCGAGATTTCGTTATCCTCGACCAAAACATTGCGATACAAAAGATCATTATGTATTAGGTGCCGCTCACTTGGCATGTCAGCTGCTAGTACTTCGAGCGATGAGCGAATCTTATCAAAGGTACCTGAACCAACTGACGAAGATTCTAGTTTCTTGCGCCAGCCATGTGTTCGCTCGCCAGGCTTATCGTCAAAACCGTTAGTTAGAAACTCTCGCCAGGTAACACAATTTCCAGTCCCTTTCGCTTCCCACCAGCCGTAGGCAGTAGTGCTAGTTAAATCAACTTCTCTAATTTCATCGAGAGTCATTAAAAGGCTTGGCAGTGTTTTAAGCATCTGCTCACCATCAAGTTCATCAAGAAAAATACCATGATGGCGTTCCGAGATAGCGTAAAAACCACGCAAAGCTTTACCTATCTCGGTGACTTTTGGAACATGCAGCTTTTCAGAAGCATATTGGCTAATAGCTTGATCTTTAGCAAAATCTTCCTGACTTGCGGCGAAGCGAATTACATATTCTTCACCCTCAAGTACATACGCATAGGCGGCTGACCAGTCACCCCCATTCAATAGCTCAACCTGTGTAGTCTTTAGGCTAAAATGGCTATCTAAGAACTGTCTTGCCTCTTCAAGACTGACTATGTAGTGCTTCATGATTCTATGATCCTTCCCATTTTAAGTTCTATCGTTTGATTTATTTTCAGCTGTTGCAAGAAGTATACATCGTGCGAAGCAACCAATACGGCCCCCATGTAACTTTGCAACGCTTTTTCAAGCTGTTCTTTAGTAACGATATCGAGATGATTTGTTGGCTCATCTAGAATAATTAAATCGTGGTTAGCTAAAAGAAGCTTGGCGAAACCTAGCTTAGACTGTTGACCACGAGATAGTTCACCTGGCATCTTCAACAGATCTTCAGCAGTGATTCCGAGGCTGCGAGCCTGACGGTAAATCGCTTCTTGCCTTGCTTCAGTTGTGCTCAAGTTATCTAGAGCTGAAATTTTGTAATTCAGACCCTCTGTATCCTGAGAAAAGTAACCTACAGTGACTTCATTGCCGTAAGTAACGCTACCACTACTCGGTGCGAGTTGTCCGGCAAGTATGTGTAGCAGGGTAGATTTACCCGAACCATTCAAACCCTTTATAAGAACATGTTCGTTGCCTCTAATCTCGAAATTTATATCTGATAGGACAACATGCTTATTGTATGACTTCGAAATACCCTCGACCAGCATCAATAATTTACTGGAATGTGAAGCTCCTCGTAAACTAAATTGGTAGTGCTTGTCGGAATCAGGTCTTTCGACCTCTTCAAGTTTATCTAGTCTAGTCTCTAGGTTTTTAGCTTTTTGACCTAATTTCACTGAAACCCTATTTCTAAAGAAGTCTCTCTGGTATTTATCATTATCCGCACGCTTGATGTGTTCGTGGACGTGTTTGGTTGCTTCTTTCTGTGCAACCATGGCCTTCTTGAGACGTTTTTTCTCGTCTTGATGCTTCTCATATTTCTCCAGTGCTGCCTGGTGCTCAATCTCCTTCTGCTGTTTATAGAACTCGTAGTTACCACCATACGACCTTGTTACACCTGCTTTTAGCTCAACAATCTTTGTAGCAACCGTGTTGATGAAATGTCTGTCATGACTTACGAACAAGACTGCACCTTTGAAACGTTTAATGAAATTCTCGAGCCATTCTAAGCCTTCAGTATCTAGATTATTTGTAGGCTCATCCAGCAATAGAACTGTAGGCTCGGGGTCTTGGGCAAGAACATGGGCAATAGCAACACGAGTTTTCTGACCGCCACTAAGGTTGCCGAGGAAGCGATTCCTGGGGATATTACCCAGATCAACCAGATTAAGTGCATAGTCAATTCGCCATGATTCGACAGAATCAAAGCTCTCTTCGATAGTTTCATTAAGATCGTCCAGCTCCTGAGGGATATAGCCAACAACATCGTGATGGTCAGTAATGTTCCCATTATCAGGAACGACTTCACCGAGCAGTATCTTTAGCAGGGTTGTTTTACCAACACCATTCGCACCAATGAGGGCAATTACCTCACCGGGATCAGCTGACAAAGTAATATCTTTAAGAACAAGTTTATCTTTATATGACTTTGTAATTTTATACAGATTTAGCATAGTTTTCTCCAAAACAAAAAGCCGAGCATTTAGGTGAGTAGTCACGCAAGTGCTCGGCTTTTTTAGAGGAAGTTAAACTAATAGAAAAGAATCATACGAAAAAAGACGCTTGTGCGACTACTTTGCTCGTGCGATTCTTATCATCTATATGTTCTCCTGAATTAATTACTAACTTAGATATTAACATAAGTATCATATTGTGTCAAACATATGCAGACTGAGACGGGTCATGGAAAAAGGTCGGTTTTCTGGGTGCTGTTCCGTCATAGGGAAACAGGTCGGTTCAGGAACTCTTTTTGAGGAGTTAACGGCTCAAAAAGAGCTATTTTTGATGGTTCCAACATTTGTTTGGTTTGTTGGTTTATTTAGGACAAGGTTCGAACTCGCTAACAGATCAGGGATACTTTACAAAAAATAGAAAGACCTGGTCTAGGAACCAAGTCTACCTCTGTTACAAAATTTCTGGCTCCGGCGACTGGATTCGAACCAGTGGCCCATTGATTAACAGTCAATTGCTCTACCGCTGAGCTACGCCGGAATAATTTGTACCTTTATTCAAGATACAACGGCTATTCTACATTGTTTGATCACCCCTGTAAAGATCCACTTTGTGTATGGAGCTATGTAGATGAACCTCTTGCCATGAGTGTGGCGTGTACCATAGCGCTTTTTACTACCTCACTTGCGTCTTCAATAGGCATACCAACCACTGAATCAATAGGTGTAATATGTAGTGTTGCTTGAGGTATACGTAAGATTCTCGACTTTTTGTATGCAATACCAATAGCCAACGGCAGTAGTTCATCGGCAGTTTCACCTTCAACAGCGAGCCGTATCATCGCTTTGCCTAAATTACCCACTATGTCTGGGTTATTGGGTTGGAGGCCACCTTCAGGAAAGGTCGCAATAGATTGCCTCTTACTAATACAGGCCCGAGTTGCATCAAGTAGACTTTCGGTTACCCCAGAAACTTGCTTGCCACCAAATGCATCAATTTTAGATGCCCTAAACACAGGAATTGCCCCTAGCCCGTCGAACAACCTTCTTGCAAGCCGGTTTTTAAACAGTCCTGCATGGGCAAGAATACGCGCATTGCCTATTAAGGGCTGCAGGGCTGGTTCTTGTTTTAAAAGTACGGCTGGCAAAAGAACGTCGAGCTTGCGAGAATGTTTGGCAAACATAAGAACCTGTTTACCTTCTTTCACATGCTCGGCAACTTGTTCACGCGCGTTGTCTTCCCACGTAATTGTTGGCTTAATTACTTTTGAAAGTAAACTGTGGCCAAACTTCGCAAGCTTTTCGTTTGGTAGCCTATTTTTATAGTAGTCGTAGAGTCGCACATGTTCTGCTGGTTTAATTGGCGGTCGCTTCATTACACACTAGTATAAATACTAATTTCCGCACGCAAAGCATAAGCTACTCTGTATAACTATGAGTCAATTTCTCGGAGTCGACTCTTAAATGCAACCGCAGCACCGTCAAAACCTAGTACCGAAAGCGCGCCGGTTATTACATAGAGTTGATCGATATCTTTTTGTTCAACCTTTTTTGCAGTTTCGACTGCTTGAAACTTTTGTTCAATAATATCTATGAGCCATTTTTCACTAGCTGCAGTTATTTTAAGCTGCGGGGTAGTAGACGCCGCGCCCTCTTGTTTTACCACTTCAAGTGATCGAGCGCTTTTGTCTCGCTTGGTTAAATGGCCTCTGTTAATAAGGTTGTTAACGTGTACAGCCACGGTTGCAACTGAATTATAATTACAGCCTCGCATTATTTCACGATAGCTTGGCCCGTAACCGTGTTCTAATACAAACTGTTCTATAAAGGTTAGAAGTTCCCGTTGTTTTTTGGTTGGTCTGAGCGAGCTCATTTTTTTAATCTCCGCTTGCTCTTCTTTTTAGAAGGATGGTGAGCAAATACCCAGTATTTGTACCAAACAAAATTCCAAATGGTAAAGAACCCTGCACTGGCGAACTGCCCCAAGTAAGGGGTTATACCAATGTCTTTTAGGCCAAGTACAATTAAATAATCTATGCCGAAGTTAATAATTGTAATTACTACATATCGGCCAGTTCTTCGCTTGTCGTACGCACGCTTGCTCTTGCCTTTTTTAAAGACCCACTGATCTTCTAGAACATAGTTAATTGTAAGACCAATAAGGTTGGCGAGCTGTTTTGCAACAAATAATGGCAAATGAAACAGTGAATCAAATATCGCAAACGCAACGTAGCCGCTCCAAAAGAATGCACCACCAGCAACAAAGTATTCTACTAGCTGTTTTTTTAGTGTTTTTCTACGTGCCATCTTGTCCATAGTATAGCGTATGTTAGGCTGTAGGTATGGTAAAAAAAGTACGAAAAGCAGTTATCGCAGCAGCAGGGTTTGGCACCAGGTTTCTTCCACAAACAAAGGCAATGCCAAAAGAGATGTTGCCTATTATTGATAAGCCCGTAATTCA
>DLGX01000036.1:13805-13928 GCA_002482925.1 Candidatus Saccharibacteria bacterium UBA7683 | reverse complement strand
GCGTATGTCTTTTATTTCTTGTTCGGTTTTAACTTTTGTAAACATAATCTAGCCAAGTCGTTCGGTATCTGATTCAGTTATTTTAAGCGCCTGCAGTTCAGATTCAATACGATCATGAACCTG
>DLGX01000036.1:6438-13784 GCA_002482925.1 Candidatus Saccharibacteria bacterium UBA7683 | reverse complement strand
CCGACAGTTCCAGTACCTTCTATATGCGCGATTTTAATTTTTTGTTCAGTTAAGTACGTAAGAATTGGGTAGATTTCTTGACGGTAAATATTAAGTCGTTCTTCAATCACTTCTGCAGTGTCATCTACACGGCCGCGAACTTTAAGGCGTTTTTCTAGCTCTGCTCGCGGGACTTCTAGTACAATTGCAAGATTTATAGAACGTTCATGCCTCGGCTGGGTTTCTACAAGCCATTTGGCTTGTTCGATTTTTCTTGGATAACCATCAAGAATCACTTTGTCGATATTTTTTGCTCGTTCAAGCGCATCTGCAATAACCTCGTTGGTTTGTTCGCTACCTACTAGTGCGCCAGTGCGCATAAGCTCTGCAATTTCAGGGTCACGTGAATCTCGAAGGAGTTGACCTGAAGAAAGCCATCGCCAACCATGACGAGCTGCTAAAATTTGGCCCTGAACACTTTTACCTGCACCTGCGGGACCAAAAAATACTATCATGTACTATGCACTCCTTACGATAACGTTTGTTTTACTAATGTTGCGATTCTAGAACCATCGGCAGATTGACCAAGCTTTGCTTTTACGCCACCGATAACCTGACCCATTTGCTGCATTGAAGGTTCAGCAATTGTTGTGATCACTTCATTAATTGCCGACTGAATATCTTCATCAGATGCTTGTGCTGGTAAATATTTAGCGATGAGCTCTTGTTCAAATCGCTCATGAGCGCCCTGCTCAGTTCGGCCAGCTTGTTCGTACATTACGGCTGAATCGCCACGTTTTTTAGCTTCTTTAGTAAGCACATCTATAACCTGTTCATCAGTAAGTCCAGTATCTCGAGTACCGAGTTCTACTTCTTTATAGGTAATAGCTGTCTTGAGCATTTTTAATGCCTCAACGCGTTCTTTATCACCCGAGAGCATTGCTGCTTTCAGGTCTGAGGCTAGAACGTCTTTCAACATTACTTTTGCCCTAAGCGAATTCGTTTCATTTTTTCTAGCTTGCGTTCTTTTCGAATAATCGCTTTTTCACGACGTTCGCGCTTGCTGAGAGGCTTGGTGAAAAATTCGTTGTTTTTAACAGTAGCAATAACGCCAGCTGACGCTACTTTACGGTTGAAACGGCGAATAAGGTTTTCTACACCTTCTTTGTTGTCTTTTCTTGTTACTTGAATCATACCAAATAATCTTACTACAGATGTAGCCCAGAGGCAAGTATAAATAATCAATCCGAGCACAGCTCGTCAACTTCCCTCACCCATTCAACAAACCCCGAACAACGGAAGGTTCTTTTTCTTGAGTTAAGGAAGGACTTGCACGAACAAACAACTAAACAATGGTGAGGGATGCTTGTCATCGTCCTGACTCGGGAAAAAGAACCTGGAGATGTATCGAGGCTTTGCTCTCATGGGTGCGGTTTTATATTACTTTTGGCAACAAAAGTGATGAGGATAAAGATGTGATACTAGATTCTTCGACTATGCTCAGAATGACGAGATAAGAAGATTATTTACTGTTGACTGGATTCCCGATCGATTCGGGAANNTATAAACGTGAAGGATGCTATTGCATCGTAGCGACGCAAGAAAAAGTGGTTGGAGCTGTGTCGTGGCTTTGGTGCTATGGGTGCGGTTTTATCTCGCTTTTGGCGACAAAAGCGAGGAAAGGAAACTTTAGTATTTGATTCTTCGACTGAGCTCCGAATGACAAGACGGGAAGATAATTACGTTGGCTGGATTCCCGATCGATTCGGGAATGACGACCAGCGACCAGATTCTATTTTGACTGTGAACGTTGGCTTTTAAGTACGATACTTTGCAGTTCTTTGAATAAAATAAACTGCTTGTTAGTGTAGTAAACTTTGCTGTTACCTTTTTTTTCAGAAATTAAAAAACCGATTTTTTCGAGTTTTTTAAGCTCCCGCTGTATATTACCAGCGTCTTCTCGAATAAGCTTAGCGAGACCTCGTACATGCGTACGAAAATCAGGATATTTAGCGTACACGATAATGATTTTTCTTCTCACACGAGATGTAATAAACGTATCAAGCATAACTACCATAGTATACCATGCAGGTATTGTCGAAACGACAATAATGTTAACTTTTTCTTAAATCTGTAAGATTGTTAACACTTGTTAGGCTAAACGCTCGTTATTTCCATTTTAAAATTGCTTCGTTTAGAATTTCTACAATGTCTTTCTGTGCAGGTACATCATTTTTTTCAAAATAATGATCGAGTTCGAAGGTGCCATCAATAACACTCAAAACCTGAAGCTCATCACCTAAAATGTGCATTTTATCTACCGCAGCAACCGAAGCAAATGGTGTAGCAATAATTATTTTATTTGCTTTTACGGGCTTTAAAAAATTCATAGTTGCAAGTAGCGATGTACCGTTTAAGAAACCGTCTGAGACAATAATAATATTGCGACCATCTAAAATGTCTGAGTCTATCAACCCACCATCCGAAAGAAGTCGGTTCAGTTCATGCCACTTTTCCATTTTTAATTGATCAATCACACCGTGGAATTCGCCTACTAGTTCGTCTAGCTCACCGGTAGAAAATAGGTCGTTATAGGTAAAGCCCCCGTTTTGGTCTACAACCCCTACTGCGGTTTTTTCACCTGGAAGCGTAATGTCTTGAGTCAGTAAGAACATTAACGGACAGTGTAACTCGGCTGCAATTTGCGCCCCCACCACCACTCCTCCGTCAGAAAGCGCCAATACTGCGGAATCTTCAAATCGATACTGCTGTAATTTTTCAGCTAATTTTTGGCCGGCTTCTGTTCGTGATGCAAAATACATTATGTGCCTATTGTATACTTGAACTTCGTTAAGTGAAAATGGTTTATAGAAGCTATACTGTAAATGTGAATTATTATCTTGTGTGTCCCATAGGAGCTATTGGCGGAAAGCAGGACCTGCTTACTTACCAGTCAGAAACCGCCATACAACCCGGCAGTATTGTCGAGGTTCCATTTGGAAAAACTAAAAAACAGGCTGTGGTAATTAGAAGCAGCGAAAAACCTGCATTTGCCACCAAACCAATCGGAACTGTACTCGAAGAAGTTGTCCCAGAACACCTGATTCAGTTAAGCACCTGGATTAGTGAATACTACGCCGTGCGACTCACTACTGTATTACAAGCAGTATTGCCAAAAGGCCTGGGTAAAAAACGTCGGTTTAAAGAAGGTCCTTCCAAAAAAATTATCCGCTCTAGTACTGTCCATGATCTTACCAAGGAACAACGCACCGCTATTTCGCACATAAATGAATCACAAAAAATTACGCACATATTACACGGCGTCACTGGTTCTGGAAAAACTCGTGTATATCAAGAGCTCGCTAAAAAAGTTTTAGCCGAAAATAAAAGCGTGCTTGTTTTGGTGCCTGAAATTTCACTAACTCCTCAACTCGCGGCTGAGTTCGAACAACTTAACGAACACGTACTAGTGCTTCATTCCGGACTTACCGAAGCCAAGCGACATACAAACTGGCAGATGCTTAAAGATTCAACCCATCCGTGGGTTATTGTTGGGCCTCGTTCAAGCCTTTTTTCGCCTTTACAAGATTTAGGTCTGATTATTGTTGATGAATGTCACGAACCAAGTTATCAGCAAGATTCACAGCCAAAATATTCAGCCCTTCGAGTAGCTAGAAAATTAGCAGAATTATCAGGTGGAGCAAAATTAGTTCTAGGAAGTGCAACTCCTCTAGTCTCAGATTATTTTGTGGCGACTGCCACAAATACGCCGATCGTAAACTTGACTACCCCAACCAACAAAAGAAATACTCAGGTTGAAGTTGTCGATATGCGCGAACGTGATACTTTTGGAACACACCCGTTATTCAGCCGAAGACTACTGGAAGCAATGAACAACTCTGTTACTCAAAACGAACAAATTCTACTTTTTCACAATCGCCGTGGAACCGCCAGAATGAGCCTCTGCAGCAACTGTGGCTGGGTAGCTCAGTGCCCGAATTGCCACCTCCCCCTTCGGCTTCATCATGATCGCGGTGAGCTTCGTTGCCATACCTGCGGGCATAATGAATCACTTCCACAGCTATGTCCGGAATGCAAAAGCACAGACATTGATTTTAAAGGCTATGGAAGTAAACGTATTGAATCTGAAATTCGAAAGCTATTCCCTAATGCTGAAGTTGCACGATTTGATGGTGATACTCCGGCTGGGGAACAGCTTCACAATAGATATCAGGATTTATACGACAATAAAATTCAAATTATTATCGGAACCCAGGGCATAGCAAAAGGACTTGATTTACCCAACCTCAATACAGTTGGTATAGTGCAGGCTGATTCAGAACTATTCATTCCTGACTACTCAAGCGCTGAACGATCATTTCAACTTACCACTCAGGTGATCGGTAGGGCTGGAAGATCAGGTGAGCAGAGTTCGGTTATTATTCAAACGCTCAATCCTGACCACCCTGCTATCGTTCATGCAAAGAATCAAGATTATGAAGGTTTTTATAATTACGAACTTGAAGAACGTCGCGCTGAACACATGCCCCCGCTCACTTACCTACTTCAGCTTACGGTTGGGTACGCATCTGCAAAGTCTGCAGAAGATGCTGCGCATAAACTTAAAGAATCCTTAAAAAGAACTCATAAAGACATTCATGTCCGTGGGCCGTCGCCCGCATTTCACGAACATAAAGGCTCACTTTACTACCAGCAACTTATAGTAAGCTGCGCAAAACGAAGCACGCTAGTAGCTATTGCAAACAAACTACCCCAACGGTGGCAGTTTACACTAGATCCAATCAACCTACTCTAGTAGTTTCATATCTGTTATAATTTTTGTTAATGAATAAAGAAAATATTGTGACGCTCCCTGAGCCTAATCTACGTAAACGATCCCAGAAGATCGGTGTTATTACTGACGAAATTAAAAAACTCATTGCTGACATGACCGACGCAACAATTGACTGGGAAGCATCTCGAGACCATGAAGCTGCTGTAGGTCTGGCCGCAATTCAAGTCAATAAATTGTACCGAGTCTTTATAATTCGAAACGACTTTGAAAATACTGAAAATAAAAAATTTACTGTGTTTATTAATCCAGAAATTGTAAAAAAAGTTGGCCCGTTAGAAGAAGATTACGAAGGGTGCCTCAGCGTACCTGATATTTACGGTAAAGTCCCCCGCTATCAAAGTGTTAAAGTGAAAGCATTAAACGAACACGGCCAAACCTTTAGAGTTACTGCTCACGGATATTTAGCGCGTATTTTGCAACATGAAGTAGATCACACGCATGGAATTGTGTTTATAGATCACATTAAAAACAAGAAAGATGCGTTTTATCGCCTTATGCCGGAAGGCGGCTTAGAACCACTCGACTATGAAAAAGATGTCAAACAAAATAGTATTCTTTGGTAGTGGCCCAGTCGCCGCAAAAAGCTTAGAACTGCTTATGCAAGATTTTGAAGTTGAAGCGGTTATAACCAAGCCAACTACTGAGCGAGAAATGAAGGCTATTGCGGGTGATATTCAATTACACACCATTAGCAATAAATTTGAATTGGATGAATTAATTGATCGGAACAATTTTGAAAGTGAAGCAGGTATACTCATAGATTTTGGAATTATAGTCTCGAAAAAAGTAATTGATTCATTTCCTCTTGGAATTATAAATAGCCACTTTTCAATTTTGCCACAGTGGCGCGGAGCAGATCCAATAAATTTTGCGATTCTCAGTGGTCAGGATGTTACTGGTGTGAGTTTAATGTTACTTGTAGAAGCTATGGACGAAGGTCCGCTTCTTACGTACAGCACCTATAAAATCCAGGCTGACACTGATAGCATCAAGTTAACAAATGATCTCATACATGTCAGTTACGACATGTTAAAGCGAACCGTTCCTAAATATCTCGCTGGTGAAGTTGTTACCGGCGATCAATCACAAACGGGGTACCCTACTTCGTATTCTAGAAAGTTGACCAAAGAAGAAGGAGTCTTAGATTTTAATAAATCAGCAAAAGAACTTGAAGCTGAGGTTCGGGCTTATATACAATGGCCAAAGTCTCGAACTGAACTTGCAGGAAAAGATGTTGTTATCACAAAAGCATCCGTTGATCCAAGCCTTAGTGGAAATATTGGTGAAGTATTTAAAACAGAAGATAAAAAAATTGGAATCTATACCGGACAGGGTGCGTTTATTATTGAGGAACTAAAACCAGCGGGCAAAAATATAATGTCAGCACAAGCTTTTTTGGCTGGTTACGGTAGCAAACTTTAAAAATTAGCCAGCAAATGGTGGTTGCTGATCGTCGTTACTAAATGACGGTGGTGGTGGAACATTTTGATATGTTTGTTGCTGAGGTGCAGGTTGCGGTTGTGAAAAATCGTTTTGTGGTGCTGGGCTATCTTGTTGTGGTTGAGGATTATATGGATGCAGTGGTTGAATAGGTTGTACTGGGGCAAATGGTTGAGGTGCAGGACTTGCACTAGGCGCTTCACTAAATTGACTAGGCTGAGGCGATGGTGCAGTAGGCTGCCCAAATGTTTGAGCTGGTGCTTGCTGTGGTTGAGACGCAAACTGCTGCGCAGCTGGAGCACTTTGAATCTGACCAGGTTGGTTTTGTTGTTGTGCATGCATAGTTTGAATAATCTTATCCGAATCTTGCTTAATCTCGCTTTTAAGCTTTTCTAGTTCTTCTGCAACTACCTGTTTGTAATCTGGAAAATTAGATTCAAGCCACTTCAATGCACCCGCTTCGTCGTTAGTATCAATAAAGCGTTCGAATTCATCAAGTTGCTGATCAGTCATTCTTTCAGCAAGTCGCATACCAACGCGCATTTCTAATGTTTCGTAAATTTGGCGTAATAGCTGATCACGATCTTGCTTCGGAAGAGCAATCAAACCAATTTCTTCAAGTAGTGTGTCGTCGATTCGTATCATGGATTTCCTTTATTCTACGTTTATTGTAGCAGAATTACAGCGTACGTTGAATTTCTTCCCGTTTATAGAATTCTAGTCGGTCACCATCTTCAATAACAAGTTTCTTGGTCAGTTTTAATGAAAGTCCGCACATTTCACCTTCAAAGACTTCTTTTGCTTCTTGTTGCTGACGTTGAACTCGTTCTACAAGTACTTCACCAATAAGTTCTTTGTCTCGCATTACACGAGCTTTTGATCCTGGTTCAACTTTACCTTTGGTTACTTCGCCGCCACAGATAATTTCGTCTTTAGTTGTTCTAAATACACCGCGGATAATAAGTTTGCCGAGCTCTGTTTCTTTAATTTCAGGTGTAAGTAGCGCGGTAAGCACTTCTTTTGCATCATCAAGTAGTTCGTAGATAACCTGGAATTCACGAATTGAAACCTT